>CAYNWJ010000220.1:0-4413 GCA_964400815.1 uncultured bacterium | reverse complement strand
GGGCTGGTTCGGATACCACTGGTGCATGCGTCCGCTGGAGAGCCACACGCTCATGCCGCTGGAAGGATCGGGATCGCCCGATGTAAGCCCCAGGAGGCTGCACTCGTAGTCAAACTCGTTCGAAATCTTGACGATCAGCGTGTTGAATTCGATGGGATTGAAGATCATGCGCACACCGATTGTCGCGAGATCGGCCTTGAGGATGTTGCCGATGAGCTCCCGCTGGTCGTTGCCGGTGTTGGTGATCATGGTGAATTCCACCGGATTGCCGTCCCCGTCCTCACGGACGCCGTCATTGTCGCGGTCGACGAGATCCATGTAGTCGAGATATTCCGCCGCGCGGTCGAGGTCGTAGTCGTATCTCACCACGTCCGGGTTGTACCAGAACTTGTTGGCCGGCGTCTCGGGACCGTACTGGGGCTCCGCGAGACCGTTGAAGACCGTCTGGGCGATGCCCTCCCTGTCCACGGCGTGGGCCATGGCCTTCCTGAACCTGACATCACGGAACCATGCGAGCTTGTGCGGAGGGACGAACGGCGTACCGTCCTCCTTTTCGCCGGGGTTCAGGTTGAACCAGAACATGTTCTGCCCCATGGATGCGCCGAGATTCTCGACCACATAGCCTTCCTTTTCGGCGTCGCGCTCGAGGATGGGAACATCGGCGAGTTTGCTTACGGTCATCATGTCGAGATCACCCGTCTGGAACATGAGCATCTCCGTTTCTGAGCTCCGGACGGTGACATGGATGATGCGCTCCAGATAGGGAAGCCGCTGACCGCGGCGGTCCACGCGCCAGTAGTTGGGATTACGGCGGAGGACGGTCTTGACGCCGGACTCGTATTTCTCGATGAGATAGGGCCCGCAGGAGACGAGCCTGTCCAGGGGCCAGCTGATGTTGAACGCGGAATCGAAATTCCCCGCCTCCAGTTCGGGTTCGAGAATGTGCTTCGGAAGGATGGGAACCGCGCCCCCGGCCCACATGAGAAACGGTGCGAAGGTCGAGGGGATGGTCACCCGGAAGGTGAACGAGTCCACGGCCGTCCCCACAAAGGGCTCGCCGTCCACCCGGAGGATGTCCGACAGGCTGTTTTCGACACGCGGGTCATACAGCGCACGGTAGGTGAACTCGGCGTCATGGGCGGTCACCGGCTCCCCGTCGCTCCACACCACGCCCCGGCGCATGTGAAAGGTCAGCGCGAGATTGTCGTCGGAAAACTCCCATGAATGGGCAAGTCCGGGAATGATCTGCTGTGTGGCGTTGTCCATGCCCACGAGTGCGGAAAAGACACGCAATATGATGTCGTTGCTCGATGTCTCGGAGGCGACGACGGGATTGAAGGTCTTCGGATCGCCGAGAGCGCCGATGAGCACCCTCCCTCCGTGAACGCCCGGCTCCGATTTGGAGGTGTCGGCTTCCGCGGGCACGGGCAGGTCGGAATGAAAGCGCGGGTGGTCCTCGTGACGGTCGAGGGCGGCAAACAGAAGAAGCCCGTACAAGCCGAGGATTACGCCGAATATGAGAAAGAGACGTTTCATGTCAGGTGGTTCCCGTTCGCAGCATGATCGACGGTATGCGCCCGGGACCGGGCCATCCGCCGCGTTCAATCATTTTACATGGTCCGGATCGCTCGCAAGGCCGGATTCGATCGTTTCACGCCTGTCCTCGTATCCTTTCCGTCCCATGAGGGCGAAGGCCGCGACCTTTCCCGCCTCGACACCGGGCTGGTCGAGGGGATCGATGCCATAGAGGCCTCCGGAAAAGACCGTGGCCGCCTCCAGCGCATACATGAACCCCGCCACCGTTTCCGGATTCACCGTCGGGAATGTGATGGTCATGTTCGGCCGTCCGCTCGAAGTCAGGGCATACACCGTTCCCCTGCGCTCGGCCTCCATGAGCTCCGCCATGGAGCGGCCGCCGAGATACTCGAGGGAGGATTTCCCCGGATACGAGGATTTCATGGGCATGGCCGATGCGAAGGAATCGACCGCGAGAATGGTGAAGACCTTGTCGTGGGGACCCTCCACATAGAGCTGCACCTGCGAGTGCTGGTCGGTCACCCCGAGCGCCTTGACGGGGGTCGGTCCAACATTGACCACCGCACCGGAACGGTCGTGCTTCTTGCCGAGGCTTTCGGCCCAGAGCTGGCGGAACCAGTCAGCGCAGCCGTAGAGGCCCGATGAATAGGGCATCATGACCGAAATGCGCTTGCCCTGGTCGATGTCGAGAAGATACTGGTACATGCTGAAAAGACAGGCGGGATTGTCCATGACCGGGGAATTTTCGAGCCGTTCGTCCATACGGGCGGCGCCGGCGAGAAGCGCGGGAACGTCGATCCCCGCACAGGCCGCGGGAAGCAGCCCCACCGGAGTCAGCACGGAAAAACGTCCCCCGACCCCATCGGGCACCACGAACGACCGAAGCCCCTCGTCGTCGGCTATTGCCCGGAGATCGCCCTTCGATATGTCGGTGGTGACCACCACATGATCGCGCCATCCGTCGCCCACCGCCGACTCGAGAGCCTCCTTCACCAGAAGGAAGGTCCCCATGGTCTCGGCGGTCGAGCCGGACTTGGTGATGACATTGTAGAGGGTCTTCCGCGGATCGCAGACTTCGAACATGCCGGAAAGATAATCGGGATCGATGTTGTCGGCGAAATACATCCGCATGCCCGTATTGGTCCGCGCGGGAAGCTCATTATGGAACGGATGGCAGAGGGCCTTCACGAGGGCCTGGGCGCCGAGAGCCGATCCGCCGATGCCCACGTTGACGAAATTCTCGAACCTGTTGCGGACGGATTCGGCGTATTCGACTATGGGAGAGGGATCGGCATACGGGAGATCACGGTATGGATAAGCGCCCTTCTTTCTGGCTGCCGAGAGTTCCTCATGGATACCGGAGGCGATGTCAGCGAGGGAGGCGAGACGGTCCCCTGTCACGCCGTGTGCATGGACGGCGGTGTCGGTCAGGTTGGTGAAATCGAATTTCAGTCCGCCTGTGCTCGTATTCATGTTCATCCTCCCGTCGCGCGTGTTGGTTCACATACCATGTACCGGTGTGTCAGACGCTCCGCCCCGGCCATTTCGGCGGGCGTGGGTTCAACCCGTTCGATCCTGCCGTCGAGAACAGACGAAAACGCCTCGTAAAGGGCCCGCGTCACGTCAGCGGGATCAGGATCGCCGCATTTCAGTTCGGCGAGGGATACCGCGCATTCATGGATGCGCCAGCCCATGACCTCTGTGCGCCCGGTGCTGAGTGCATAGTCAGCCACGCGGCTGTAATCCGGGCCGACGAGTATCGAACCCTGCTGAATGAACGCGCCCCGTCCACGCTTCCGGGCGCTTCCGATGATCTTTTTGCCGCCGACAGAAACTTCACTGCGCCGTCCCGATGCGAAGCATGGAACGGCGGCGCCTTCTCCGGCGACGGAATGCGCGTCCTGAACCGATGCATCGACACCGATCGAACGGAGCGCTGCGCAGAGAACATCGCCGATGGATCGCCAGGACTCTTCGAGCCTGCCTCCGAAGGGCGGTGTTTCACAGTCCGAGATCACGCAATATGCAAGATCGCCGCCATGAAAGACCGCGCGTCCTCCTGTCGGGCGCCGGACGACCGCCAAGCCGTCGCGAAGGCACCTGTCGAGATCGAGGACCCGCCCTGCGTTCTGGGACGCCCCGATCGTCAGTGCCGGTGCGCTCCAGCCGTACACCCGGACCACCGGTCTGGCTGCTCCGCGGGCAAACGAGCCGAAAAGAACATCGTCGAGCGCCATGTTGAACGCGGCGGAACATTCCCCCGAATCGATGAAACGCCATGTGGATCGTTCAATTGTCATGACAAGCCGCCGGGAAACGCGGTGCCCGCATTAGCCCAGTTTCAGAAGATCGGATGCGATGACATGACGCATGATCTGGTTCGTGCCCTCGTATATCTGGGTGATCTTGGCGTCGCGCATCATCTTTTCGACCGGATATTCCTTCATGTATCCGCAGCCGCCCATGAGCTGGACCGCGTCCGTGGTCACCTCCATCGCCATGTCGGAGGCATACATCTTGGCCATTGCGGATTCCATCCTGTATTCCTTCGCACCGCTGTCGATCATGCGGGCGGCGGCATACACGAGCGAACGCGAAGCCTCGATTTTCGCCGCCATGTCGGCAAGCATGAACTGGAGCCCCTGGAACATGCCCACGGGCTGGCCGAACTGTTCGCGTTCCTTCACGAACCTGAGCGCCTCCTCGAAGGCTCCCTGGGCGATGCCAATGGCCTGGGCGCCGATGGCCGGACGGGAATTATCGAACACCTTGAGGGCGATAATGAACCCGATGCCCTCGCGGCGGATCAGGTTTTCCGCGGGTATGCGGCAGTCCTGGAAAATGAGTTCACTGGTTGCGGAGGCGCGAATACCCATT
>CAYNWJ010000219.1:0-6910 GCA_964400815.1 uncultured bacterium | reverse complement strand
GCCCCGAAAAATATGTTTGTGCAGGAACATGGGGGATTGTCAGTGAAGTAGACTGCTCATGAAACAGACCATGGAATGTACATACACCTCAATCGAAAGAAGAGCAAAATGAGACTCCTGTTCACGGTTTTTCTCGCGCTCCTGCTCGGTGCGGCCGCCGTTCACGCCGCCGATTTCGCGCCCGCACGTCTGGTCATCGAGGCCGGGGAGATCGTGCCATACGCCTTCGACGGGACGCCGTTCCAGCTCCCGGTGAGCGTGAGCGGCACGCCCGCCCGGACGCTGTTCCTCGTCTTCACGAAAGACCGTGCGGAGTCGATCGGCGCCGTGGAAAACGGTCACCTCGGGTGGCATTATGTCAACAGGGTGGACACCTGCATCTATGTCTCGCCGCCGCACGACTTCCAGCCGGGACCCAACACGGTCTCGTGGGACGGCAGCGACCAGGACGGCAATCCGGTCCCGCCGGGGGAATACACCTACTACCTCTGGGGATTCGACAATCAGAGCCCGAAACAGCTCATGTCCCGGCACCTGCCCGGCGGCTGGGGATTCGACTACTATTCCGACATCCTGACGGTGGACGAGGACGGCCTTCCTCTGGCGAATCCCGTGTGGTACACCTTCAACAAGCGCTGGCGCATCGGATCGGACCCGTTGGACGGGAGCCTCATGGAAACATCGGAGGTCAATGCGCCCGAGGAATGGACCATCCACAACCAGCGAAAACCCCTCGTCGATCCCCTCGATCACACGCGCTTCTACACAGCGGCCAGGAACGGGGATATGCAGCAAATCGGACTCATCCGGTTCGACTGGACGCCCGGAGGGACATCCGGGATCGACACGTCCTTCGGGACGGACGGTTTCTCGGACCTGTTCGATTCACCGGGAAACACACCCGGCGTGGTCAGCGACGGGACCCATCTCTACACCGCCGAGGACAATCATACCGCTTCAACCGAGCCGCGCTCACGTTTCTACTGGTACGACATGAACGGCGCCCTCGCCGGCTCGGTCTCCATGACCGAATGGTGGTCGTCGCCCGAGGACTACGAGCGCGGGGCCCAGATGAACGGCGGTCCTGTCTGCTTCGACATGGAGCAGGGGAAGGTGTTCCTCGGCGGGCACGTCTCCTGCCTGAACCAGATGGTTGACCCGGCGCGGTACATGGAGACGGGGGAGGCGGCGGATTTCTTCGTGTGGTCCAATGGCAACGGCGACTATGTGCTGGACAAGAACTTCACCGAAACAGCCAATCTCCCCTGGGCCTGCAACGACTACAACGTCGAGCCATACAAGTATTCCTTCAGCGCCGACGAACACCTCTTCTCGCAGGCGTGCGTGTATTTCATCGGGGACGTCTCCTTCGGGCTGCTCGCGCCGGACGGCACGGGGCTGGGGCATTTCGCCTTCGCGGGGGAGACCAACGGCTGGAAGAAGGGAAGCGTCTTCCTCGACGCCGGCACCCCCTATGACGGCATCTACTGCGACAACCAGCAGACCGGCGGCCCGCATACGGAATGGGACCGCGACGCCGCGGAGGAGGGCATCTTCTACGTGGGCCATGACTCCATGCGGGGGATCATCACCACCGCGGGGGCCTATGTGTGGCTTCAGAATCCCGCGGGCGGCGAGACCTTCGGAGCCGGGACCACCCATACCGTCCGCTGGTCATCGAACGATGTCACGCGGGTGAACGTCGAATATTCCACGGACGGCGGCGCCACCTGGACGGAGATCGCGGAAGGCGTCGAGGCCTCCGCCCGCTCAGTCTCCTGGACCGCGCCCGACCTCACCTCCGACCGGTGCCTGGTGCGCATCACGGACGCATCGGACGCCACGGTCAGCGACACGTCAAACAGCTTTTTCACCATCACGGAGCCTTATGTCCGCGTGACAGCCCCCAACGGCGGCGAGGTTGTTGAAGCGGGGACGACCTTCACGGTGGCGTGGGAATTCCTCGGCGTTGAGGCGGTGGACATCGCATATTCCACGGACGGCGGGTCGTCGTGGACGTCTGCCGCGGAAGGTGTCGACGCGTCCAAACGGAACCTTGCCTGGACCGTGCCCGACGCCGTCTCCGAGACCTGCCTCGTGCGGATATCGGACAGCTCGAACGGGGAGGTGAGCGATGAAAGCGATGATGTTTTCGCAATAGCCGAAAGTTTTCTGGTCATTTCAGCGCCGGCCCAAGGCGATGTTTTTGAATCTGGAACATCACTTGAAATCGTATGGAGCAGCTCTGAATCTGTCAATACCATCAACCTCTCTTTTTCAAGCGACGGAGGGAATAATTGGAAGATAATCGCAACAGACATCAAAGATTCTTTGGCTTTATATTCTTTGCGAGTTCCCGATGAAGTTTCATCAAATTGCATAATTCGCGCCACCACTCCGGAGAATATCGCTCTCACGGGATTTTCCGGTATTTTTTCAATTGTTCCGTCGAGCTCTCCTTGGAGGACCTATACTGCCGATGATGGTATCGGCAGCGACCATATTTGGGGTGTTACAGCGGACCCCCGCGGAGGTGTCTGGATTGCAACAAGTGGTGGAGGAGCATCATACTTCAACGGAGTGTCCTGGACGAATTACCGTCAAGAAAACACCGGTATGCTGCCGAATGACATATATGATGTTGGTATCGACGCTGAAGAAAAGATCTGGTTTATACCGACCTGGGACAGGGTGGTCAGTTTCGACGGTGAAAGCTGGCATAGGCACGAACAAGGACCGGGCAGCGGCAGATACATGGACATCGATCAGAATAATGTCAAATACATCGGCACCGCTGGTTCGGGTGTTGCTGTATATGATGATATATCTTGGCATTACTTCACACCTGAAAACAGCGGTCTGACCTGTTCAACAGCACAAATTCCCTTCGCGGCTCCCGATGGCAGCCTTTGGATCGCATCAGGGGGATCGTGTGGCGTATGGCACTATGACGGCGAACACTGGTTTCACTATACACGGGAAAATGGATTGGCTGATGATCAAACTCATGGCGTTACCGTCGATCATGATGGAATTGTATGGGTTGCCACTGCACAAGGACTATGCCGTTTCGATGGTGAAAGTTGGAAAACCTACACGACCACGGACGGCCTCGTACACAACCACTGCGAGTTTCTTTGTGTTGATTACGATAATATTCTTTGGATTGGTACGAGAGGTGGTGTTTCGTGTTTTGATGGTGTGGAATTCAAGAGTTGGACACCGGATAACAGCTCACTCAGGCATTCTTATGTCATCAAGATTGCCGTAGACACTGATAATGTAAAATGGTTCGCAACAACCGGCGGTGGCGTCACCCGTTTCGACCACCAGACCGGCCCCACCGTCCGCATCACCTCACCCAACGGCGGCGAGCTGTGGGAGGCGGGAACGGAGCACACCGTCACCTGGAAGGCCCGCGACGTTGACACCGTGGAGCTGGACTATTCCACGGACGGCGGCGAAAGCTGGCGTGAGATCGCCCGCGGCCTCGACGCCTCCACGGGGGCCTACGGCTGGACGCTCCCGGCCATCGACTCGGAGAGCTGTCTCGTGCGGATAAGCGATCCCTCGGACGCGGCGGAGCCTGACATTTCATATAAGACGTTCACCATCGCCCCGCCCTTCGTCAGGGTCACCTCTCCCGCGGGCGGCGAGCGCTGGGCCCGGGGCACCGTCCACGAGATCGCCTGGACCGACATCGGTGTGGAGCGCGTGAACATCTCCCTGTCCACCGACGGCGGCGAAACCTGGAACACCGTGGCGGAGAACGTGGAGAACATCGACGGCGCATACGCCTGGACCGTCCCGGCGGTGGAATCGCCCTCCTGCCTCATCCGCGTGGCCGACGCCGCCGAACCGTCCCGCGCAGACGAGTGCGACGGCCCCTTCACCATCATGGAACCCTATGTCGAGGTGGTGTATCCCAACGGCGGCGAGATCCTCGACAACGAGGAACCGGTCATGATCACCTGGGAGAGCGACGGTGTGGAGGACGTGCGCATCGAATACACCGTGGACTCCGGCGCCACCTGGAACCTCATCGCATCCTCATGGGACGCCTCACGCGGCGCGCTCCAGTGGGAGCCCTATCCCGTCCAGTCCATGCTCTGCTTCGTCCGCATCACCGACGTGAAACAGCCCGATGTGTGGGACGAGAGCGACACCATCTTCACCTATCTCGTCACCCGCGAGGTCTCGGTGGAGGAGGAGCGGCCCCTCGTGTTCATGGTGGGCGGGAATTTCCCCAACCCCTTCAACGGCGAAACCACCATCCCCTTCTCGATTCCCGAAGGCGATCAGGTCACCGTGGAGGTCTTCTCCATCACCGGACAGCGGGTTGCGGAGCTCGCCGACGGCTTCTTCCCCGCCGGACGTCACGAGCTTCACTGGGACGCGAAGGGTGCCTCCACGGGAATCTACCTGTACCGTGTCCGTGCGGGACGGGAGGTGCGGACGATGAAGATGCTGCTGGTGAAGTGAGGATCGAAACAATGGGACACTCACCATCGGCTTCCATGTTACAAACCTCCGTCAGCCACACCGTCCCCCATCGAAAGGGGGGACCGGACGGCACGTCCGAGGGGGGTCTTTTCGCAGGGAGGTCGGAATCCATGAATACATTCAGGGCCCGCCGGCATTTTTCGTAATGCAGCTTCAACAGGATTTGGGGGACATGATCCCCCGATAAAAAACAAGGAGCAGATCATGCGGTTTCTGTCGATTTTGATACTCAACCTCCTCCTCACCGCAACATCCGCCGCGGCGGAGGGATGGACAACCTACACGAACTCGGACTGGATCAACGGCATGGCCGTACATGACGGCGTCATCTGGTGCGCCGCGCGGGGCGGGGTCCTCAGGTGGGACCTGTCCGACATGACCTGCGAGAAGTTCACGACCATGGACGGTCTGAGCGAGCACGACAACAGCGTGATCACGGTCGACGCCGATGGCCGGGTCTGGGTGGGTTCGCAGCCCCACGGCGACGTGAACATGTACAATTGAACGCGGTGGATCGGATTCGGCGCCGAGGACGGGCTGACGGATATCAACGCCTGGTATTTCGCCGCTGACGAAAACGGCGGGGTTTGGATGGTCACGCGGGACAGCGGCATGTTCCGGTTCGAGGACGGCCGTTGGACGCCCTACGGCCCCGAGGATGGGCTGCCCGCGACTGACAGAGGACACCAGTACCTCTTCCAGGACGCATTCGGAAATGTCATGCTCAATGCCTTGGACGGTATCTTCGAATATGACGGTGCGGCGTGGTCGCTCCTGGTTCCCGCCGAATATCTGCCGGATGAATATGTTCACGACGCGGTCAGGACGGACGACGGTGTGGTGTGGATTGCGACCTACAGCGAAATCATCAGGTATGATGCGGGCGAAACGACTGTATTCACCGGGGAGGACGGCTTCGAGAACGGCATACGGAAAGTCGCGGTCGATACGGACGGCGCCGTGTGGGTCGGGAAAACATTCGGGAAGGAGGCGGGACTTTACCGCTACGACGGCACAGCGTGGACATCCTATTCGGCTGACGACGGCCTGCCCAGCAATACCGTTTTCGATCTCGTTCCGGGCGAAGACGGCGGTCTGTGGATCGCGACAGACAAGGGTCTGTGCCGATACGATGGCAGACAGTTCGCGACGTACACGGCTCCCAACGAGATTGCGGGGAACTGGCCGGTATCGGTCGCCAAACAGGACGAATACATCTGGACGGCGACCAACGGCGGGGTAAGCCGCTTCGACGGTTCGGTGTGGGCGAACTTCACAACCCGGGACGGTCTTCCCGGTGTTTCCGCGCATGCGGTTCTCACCGATGATACCGGTGTCGTGTGGGCCGCAACGGAGGGCGGGCTGGCGCGCTTCGACGGTTCGACGTGGGAAACTGTCCTGGAGGCGGACTGCCGCTGCCTGGCATCCGGCGTCGAGGACGACCTGTGGGTTGGAACGGACGGCGATGGAGTCTATCGCATTGTGGGAGACGAGATCATCCGCCTTGCGCATGTTGAGGGATACGAGATCACCTGTACCGACATCGCCCCGGACGGTACGGTGTGGGTCGGCACGGAGGATGCGGGGGTGTACCGGTACGCCGGCGGGACCTGGACCAATTTCATGAAATTCGATGGCCTCATGACGAACCACATCGTGTCGCTCGAATCCGGAGATAACGGCGACGTGTGGGCGGGCCAGTACCTGGAGGGCGTCATTTACTTCGATGGCGCGTCATGGGGCGAAGAAAACATCATGAAGGACGACACCGTTTTCGACATCTTCCGTGACGACCGGTCACGCTTCTGGTATGGCTCCTACCGCGGGCTCACCCTCCGCGACGGGGACACGCTCACCAGTGCGTTCGAGGACCAGGGACTCAATGTCAATTATGTCCGGGCCATCCTCATCGATGACGGCGTACTCTGGCTGGGGACGAGCTTCGGCCTGTGGACTATCCCGGTCGCCGATCTCGCCATGGAGCCCACGGCTGTGGAGCGGGAGGAGCGCGCTCCCGAAGAGTTCACCCTGAACGGCGTCTATCCCAATCCCTTCAATCCAGCCACGACCATCTCATTCACCGTCGGCGCTCCCGGCCGTTGCACCGTCTCGGTATACAATTCGGCGGGTCAGCTTGTCAGGGAGCTCCTTTCGGCGCATCTCACGGCGGGTCAGCATGCTCTTGTCTGGGACGGGCGTGACGATGACGGCGCGATGGTATCGTCCGGACTGTACCTCGTTCGGGTCGGATATGGGGCCCATGCCGTTACGGCCAAGATGACGCTGGTCAAATGACCGCCGCGCTCGTGAATGAGCCACACCGCAGCAGGGTGCCGAAAGATCATTGTGGAACAGCAATTTCCGGTTAGGTTTTTGCGAACGAATGGTTTTTTGCTCCATGATTTGA
>CAYNWJ010000218.1:0-6927 GCA_964400815.1 uncultured bacterium | reverse complement strand
TCAGGCCCGGTCAATAGTAACGTATATGGATGCTGACTTAACTTGATAACCGGATTAAATTTTGCACCTAAACCGGTCCCATAGTACATGTTCTATATCTTTTGAAGAAGCCCAATCACTAAGATTGATGATATTCTCAGGTTCATTGTCAGTTGTTGACCAACAACCTATTTTTTTATCTTGATTTTGATCGGTACCCTCTCGCTTTGCAAGGTTTTTCAAAGCTTCTTCGACATTATCAAAATCCATTTCTGACCAATAACTCCTTACTGGTTTCGCGGATGAATCAAGGACAAGAGTCATTCTGCCATCCCGCGATTGACGGAGATATTCTACTCTTACTTCCGGGCCATCATCTGACCAGCCGCCCTTTATTTTTAGGTCACGTTTATCCCAAACGAGCGATCCCCATACCAGACAGGCTATCATGACCGTGTCCTTTCAATCTGAGATATTTTTCAATCTCATCTTCACTTCCTCCCACGGAACCAGCTCGACCGTCCCCTCCTCGATTTCCCGGGAGCGCCGCTGAATCTCATCATCCCAGGCGGCATTGATTTCTTCCTGATATGCGTCCCTTTCCTCCCGGTCACACATCCAGGTTCCGCACATTGAACGCGTTCTCCTGGATGAACTTCCGGCGCGGCTCCACCTCGCCGCCCATGAGGACGGTGAAGATACGGTCGGCTTCGACCACGTCGTCGAGATTGATCTTGTAGAGGGTGCGTGTCTCCGGGTTCATGGTGGTTTCCCAGAGCTGCTCCGGGTTCATCTCGCCCAGGCCCTTGTAGCGCTGGACGGTGAGTCCGCGGCGGCCGACCTTGTTGGCGACGTCCACGAGATCGTCGAAATTCCCGGCCACGCCCACGGTGTTGTCCGAGTTGTCGAGCACGGTGATCGGGAAACGGTCCAGCACGCGGATCGATTTCCTGAGCTCGTAGAGATGGAGGAACTCGATGGAGGTGAGCACGTTCTTGAAAATGGTGTAGGATATCAGCTGGCCGTCGATGTTCCCGGAAATCTGTATGGAATAGTCCTCGATGTGACCCGAAGTGAGATCGTCGATGTCCTCGGCCTCCTCCTCGGAGAGATGCTCGTCCGATTCCTCGTGGACACGGTGGAGATCGATGTCGTCCACGGTGAATCCGGCCTCGTTGACCGCCTTCTTGATCGCGGGTATCGCCGAGGGGGCGTTATCGAAATGGGACGTGCAGAACTCGCGGTTATCGAGCAGATTGTCCAGGAGCACCTGGGGAAACCCGATCTTCAGGCACTTGTTGTAGGTCTGTGTGAACCGGAAGACCTTCTCCATCACCTCGATCAGGCGGGAGCCGGAGATGCTCAGGACGCTGCCGTTGCTCTTGAGGGTGGTCTTGCCGATGCCGTTGTCCAGGATGAAACGGTCGAAGTCCTTCTGGTCTGTGACATACCATTCGCGCTTGCCCCGTTTCAGACGGTAGAGGGGCGGCTGGGCGATATAGAGATAGCCGTGCTCCACCAGAGGCGACATGTACCGGTAGAAGAAGGTCATGAGGAGCGTCCTGATGTGCGCGCCGTCCACATCGGCGTCGGTCATGATGATGACCTTGTGGTATCTGGTCTTCGTCACATCGAATTCGTCCCCCCCGATACCGGTACCCAGTGCGGTGATGATGGTCTGGATCTCCTGGGAGGAGAGGATACGGTCCAGGCGGGCCTTTTCCACGTTCAGGATCTTTCCCTTGATGGGAAGGATGGCCTGGAAGCGGCGGTCGCGCCCCTGTTTGGCGGAGCCTCCCGCCGAGTCGCCCTCCACGATGTAGATCTCGCACATTTCGGGATCCTTGATGGAACAGTCGGCGAGCTTACCGGGGAGGTTGCCCGAATCCAGGGCGCTCTTGCGACGGGTCAGGTCGCGGGCCTTGCGTGCGGCCTCACGGGCGCGGTAGGCTTCCACGCACTTGGAGATGATCTTCTTGATGATCGAGGGATTCTCCTCGAACGAGGTGGAGAGGCAGTCGCTCACCAGGGATTCCACGAGTCCCTTGACATCGGAATTGCCGAGCTTGGTCTTGGTCTGGCCCTCGAACTGGGGCTCGGGGAGCTCGACCGAGATGACCGCGGTCAGGCCCTCGCGGACGTCCTCTCCCGAAAGCAGGCTTCCCTTGAGGTTCTTGAGGAGATCGTTCTTCTGGGCATAGGAATTCACGGAGCGGGTGAGCGCGGTCTTGAAGCCCACCAGGTGGGTTCCGCCCTCGGTCGTGTTGATGTTGTTGGCGAAACTGAAGATGGACTCGCTGTAGGAATCGCTGTATTGCATGGCGATCTCCACACTGACCCCTTCGGATTCCTTGCTGAAATAGATCGGATCGCTGTGGAGTTTGTTCCTGCTCTCATTCAGGTGCTCTACGAACTCGATGATACCGCCGTCGAACTGGAAGGTGTGGTTGCGTCCCTTGCGCTCGTCGAAGAAATCGATCTTCAGCCCGCGGTTGAGGAAGGCAAGTTCACGGAGCCTGTTGACGAGGACCTCGTGGGAAAACTCCGTCTCCTCGAATACCTCGGGATCGGGCCGGAAGCGGACGATGGTCCCGTTTCCCGTGCGTTTTCCGCGTATTTCAACTTCGTTCTGGGGGATGCCGCGGCGGTAGGACTGGAAATACAGGTCGCCGTCGTGCCAGGTCTCGACCTCGCATGATTCGGAGAGGGCGTTGACGCACGACACGCCGACACCGTGGAGGCCGCCCGAAACTTTGTATGATTTGCCGTCGAACTTTCCTCCCGCGTGGAGAACGGTCATCACCACCTCGAGGGCGGGACGCTTCTCGGTGGCGTGCATGTCGGTTGGGATGCCGCGGCCGTTGTCCTCCACCTCGGCGGACCCGTCCTCGCGGATCGTCACCCTGACCGTATCGCAATATCCGGCCATGGCCTCGTCGATGGCGTTGTCCACCACCTCGTAGAGCATGTGGTTCAGGCCGGCGACACCGGTCGAGCCGATGTACATCGCGGGCCGTTTGCGCACGGCCTCCAAGCCCTTGAGAACCTGGATGTTCTCGGCGCTGTATCCGTTTTTTTTCATGGTCTCGCCGTTCGTGACGGGCGTTTCCGTTGTTTCGCTCACGATATGCTCCTGTCGTTCAATATCTGTCGAGTACAAACCGTATGTCGTGAATATCCGGCGACGTTTCCGGTTCGAAATCCCTGATGTTCTTCAGAAAATGATTTTTATGAAATCTCGCCTGTGTGATCCAGGCCGGAGAGGATACCGTCACCGACAATATGCCGTTTTCCAGTGACGAGGGGCGCGTGTTCCGGGCGTTCGTTTCACCGACGATTTCGCTCCAGCGGGAGGCCAGCTTCTTCAGATGGATATCCGGTCCGATCCCCAGTTCGCCGACCAGGGACGCGAGTATTCGCTCCATCCCAACGGGATTCGCGTTTCTACGTCTCACATCGTCGCCATGACCCATGGTTTTCAATCGTTGAGCCTCAACGGCATGATCAGATACACATGCTCGCCGCGGGACTCGTCGTAGACCGGTTTGATGATGCAGGCTGTTGTCTGGGTTTCGAGCTCGAGAAGGACATCCTCGGTATCGACCTTTCTCAGGATCTCCTGAAGGAAAACGGCATTGAAACCGATGGAAAGCTGTTCCCCTTCATATCCGATCTCGATGCTTTCGCGCGCCTCGCCGCCGATATCGGCATTGGAGGTGCGGATTTCCATGCTGCCGGAGTTCAACGAGAACCGTATCTGGTGCGTTATGGAGCTGGAAAGCACGGATACGCGCCTGACCGCAGCCTCGAGCCGTCCGGTCGAAATGCGCACATGCTTAGAATTCGTCGTCGGGATGACCTGCCGGAAGTCAGGATACGGACCCTCGATGAGCTTGGTGAATACCGTTGTTTCCCCGAAGTCGAAAAGCAGCACTCCCTGGCCGAACACGATCTTCGAAAGCTCCGTCTCTCCGGAGAATATCCTCCCCGCGTGATTGAGGGCCTTCGGAGGAACGATTGCTTCGGACACCTTGTCCGTTGAAATGTCGAGACGCTTTCCGAACAGCGACAAACGGTGGCCGTCGGTGGCTACCATGACCATGTCATCGGTCGAAACGCGCACATACACACCGGTCAGCGCCATGCGTGTACGCTCCGTAGAGACGGCGAACCCGGTCTTCTCCACCATTTCGAAAAAGTCGCTGCCGGAGAGTTCCACCTCCACACCATCGACTTCATGCCTGACGGGAGGAAAGTCGGACGCCGCCATTCCCATCATGCTCGAACGGCCGCTCGAAAAATCGACGGTCACCTTTTCTCCGTCCACATCCATCACAACTTCACCATCGGGGAGTTCTCGCACGATACTGATGAAGCGTTTCGCATTGACCGTAACGGAACCCTCTCCCTCTATCGAGCACGCTATTCTCGTGCTGATGGACATGTCCATGTCCGTTCCGGAAATGGACAGACCCGGTGAATCGGTATCGCCGGAAGCGGTCAGGAGAAAATTGCTCAGGACGGGAAGCGTCGGTTTCTGGGGAACAACATGAAAGACACGCTGCAACCCTTCATACAGGGTTTCCTTATCAGTCACGATTTTCACGAGTACACCCCTCCTTGATATACGGTTTATACAATATATTGTATACTATATTTTATTTCAAGCAAAATATGACGTTCTACATGGTAAATTTTGAATCGTCGAAATGTTGACAACCTGCGGATAAGACGGGGACGACGTGTTGAAAAAGAGCCGGTTTTCCACATGAAAAATCCGGACATCCCTCCATTGAGGACAACATGTCATTCCATACCCGGTCTCCTCACGCTCCCTGTTGAAAAGAAATCATCATAAAAGAAACAAAAACAAAATAATATATACTTTATCAACATTTTCAACGTCACTAGCACTACCACTAGGTTGTTATTATAAAATATAACATGTTCAAAAACAATGAAAGGAACATATCGGAAGTCTTCGTTGGAATCGAAAAGGAATGGCCGATGAGCGGAAGAACGTGTAATGGAATATGAGGTGAAACGGGCGTGTCAGGAATTACGGGCCATGTCGGTGAGAGACATGATGTGTTTCGACAATTCCGGGTCCTTCATGTATTTCTTTTCCACGTTGTTGATGGAGTGAATGACCGTTGAATGATCCCGTCCGCCGAAATGGAGGCCGATCGTCTTCAGGGAGGAATCCGTCAGTTTCTTTGCGAGATATACGGCGATATGGCGGGCGACGGCGACTTCCTTGCGACGGGAGTTGCCCATGAGGAGGTCGTTGGATATGGAGAAATAGTCCGAGACGAGCTTCTGGATGGATTCGATGGTGATGGGCTTCGCCTTTTTCATGAACAACTCGCCGAGCACGCGGTGGGCCATGTCGATGCTGATGTCTTCGCCGCGGAGCGAGGAATAGGCGAGAAGCCTGATGAGCGATCCTTCGAGTTCGCGGATGTTCGAGGTTATGTTCTCTGCGATGTATTCGAAGATACCGTCCGCAATGACCACACCGTCGACCTCCGCCTTTTTTTTCAGGATGGCGACACGGGTTTCGAAATCGGGCGGCTGGATGTCGGTGACAAGTCCCCACTGGAAGCGGTTGATCAGACGGTCGGCGAGGCCCTTGAGCTGCGATGGAGGACGGTCCATGGTGAGGACGATCTGTTTGCCGCTCTGATGGAGGGCGTTGAAGATGTGAAAAAATTCCTCCTGGGTGCGTTCCTTGTTGTTGAAGAACTGGATATCGTCCACCAGAAGGAGATCGGAGGTGCGATAGTGGTTAGAATACTGGTGGGTGAGATTGTTCTGGATGGACATGATGAAATCCATGGTGAATTTTTCGCTCGAAACCACGATAACCTTGTTCCTGTCGCCGACCTGGCACAGGTTTGCGATGGCTTGGAGAATGTGGGTCTTGCCGAGGCCCACGCCTCCATAGATGACGAGGGGGTTGAAGGCGGTGGTCCCGGGTGACTCGGCGACCGCCTTGGCCGCGGCATGGGCGAACTGGTTGGAATTGCCGATAACGAAGGAATCGAAGGTGAAGCGGGGATTGATGACCTGTTGCTCGAAGAAATAGTGTGTGCCGCTTTTCCCTTCGGGTGAAGGAGCCGTGACCGGCTCCTCCGCGGAAACGACAGGAGCGTCGACGGACGCTGTTTCGGTTTCGTCGGTGACAACGAAGGATATTGCGACCGGATGTTCGAGGAGCTGTTTCGATGCCGTGGAGAGAAGCGGAAGATAGTGCTCTTCGAGCCAGCTCTGGAAATAAGGTTTGGGAACCGAAATGACGAGGGAGTCTTCGGTGAGGTCGGCGATACCGAGAGGTTTGAACCAGGTAGTGAAACTCTGGTTGTTGACCCGCTCCCTGACAATATCGAGAAAACGGTCCCAGAATATGTGACGGTCGACGGAGGATTCGGAATTCATAGGATACAGGTATGTGAAAAGTAAAAAGGAACGTTTCGATACAGTACGGCGAAAGAAAAAGAAAGACATGCCGGAAAAAGGGGTGCGGATGGCAATGGCAATGACGTACAACAATTAATGGATGCGGGCTTTCGCTGTCAAGGTAAAATACGAAAGAGAAGCCAAAATAAGCGAGAATGAAAGATAATTTTTCATGTCAAGAGCATGTAACCGGTTGCAGCAGGAATGAGAAGGGAAAATACATGAAGATGTGGATGAGGGAGGGCGCCACGGTATCGCATGTTCGTTCAGCATGCAAGGGAAAAATCGAAACCATTTCAAATAAACGGGAAATTTTGAATGTACAGCATTGGGAAAGGTATAAAAAGTTGTTTCACTGCAAAGGAAAAATTCTTGCATTTCATCGATTCTGTTATTATTTTTGTAATCTGTTGCGGGTGGCACCCTAGCTCAGATGGTAGAGCAGTGGACTGAAAATCCATGTGTCCCCAGTTCAATTCTGGGGGGTGC
>CAYNWJ010000217.1:0-6965 GCA_964400815.1 uncultured bacterium | reverse complement strand
CCTATACCATCATCAGCGGCTCCCTCATGCTGCCCGAGGTCAAGGCCGCCATGATGAAGGCCTCCGAGGGCTATGTTCACATGGACGAGCTCATGGACGGGGTGGGACAGCGCATTGGTGAGCTCACCGGCGCGGAATGGGGCATGATCACCGCCGGCTGCAACGCCGCCCAGTTCGGCGCCGCATGCGCCTCGATCGCAGGTACCGATCCCGAGAAGATGGCCCTGCTGCCGGACACCACCGGCATGAAGAACGAGATGCTCACCCCCATGCGTCACAGGAATGTCTATGACCGCGCCTTCACCATGACCGGAGCCACGCTCATCGGGTGCGAATCGGTGGAGGACATGGAGAGCAAGGTCAACGACCGCACGGCCATGATCTGTGTTCTCGGCGACCAGTCGGACCGCGGCGACATCCTGCTCGACGATCTCGTCAGAATCGGCAGGGAGAACGGCATCCCCGTGATGGTGGACGCCGCGGCCGAGCGTCCCGATGTGCCGAACATCTATATCGAGGCGGGCTGCGATCTCGTGGCGTACAGCGGCGGGAAATGCCTGCGCGGACCCCAGAGCTCCGGCCTGCTTATCGGCAGGAAGGACCTCTGCAAGGCGGCATTCCTCAATCTGGCCCCCCATCATGCCCTCGGCCGCCCGATGAAATGCGGCAAGGAGGAGATCATGGGTCTCCTGGCGGCGCTCGATCTGTGGATCAACGGCCGCGACCACGACGCCGAATGGCAGGAGTGGCTGAGGCGCTTCCAGTATATCACCGACGAGGTCACCACCATCCAGTCCGTCAAGACGGAAGTCATCGAGCCGAGGATGCGCTCGAATTACGCCCCGCGGCTTTCCATCACCTGGGATCGCGACGTGGTCAAGATCGATCCGGGCGATGTTTCGCGGATGCTCGACGAGGGAGAGCCCCGAATCGCGATGAACAGATCCAGGGATGGTATGTGGATCATGTCCTATATGATGGAGGACGGCGACGAGATTCCCGTGGCGTCACGGCTGAAGGAAATTCTCTCCGCCGCCGTCTGATCGCGGAACTGTTTGTATTTCGACAACGATTCACACCATCAATATGGGGGTATCATGAAGACATATATCATCGGAGCGGTCCTGGCCTGCCTTTCCGTTATCGTCATGGTTGTGCCGGCGGATTCCCAGAGTCCGGCGAATGTCGCCGGCGCCTGGACGATCGATCTCACCTTCCTGGAGGGAGAGTCCACGCATACGGCGGTCATCGAGCAGGACGGTGAAGATCTGTCAGGGACCTACAAGGGGCAGTACCTCGAGGGACCCCTGCGCGGCACTGTCTCCGGGAACGAGGTCAGGTTCAGCGGCAGGATCCGCCACGAATCGACCGGCGTATCGTTCAACTACACCGGCACGGTCGACGGAAACACCATGAGCGGTACGGTCAGCATGGGGGAATACTGGACAGCGGATTTCACCGCGAAGAAGAAATAGTCCTGACCGGGAGGCCGTAACCCCGGCACAAGAGACCACATCCCTGCATGCCGCGCCCATTTCGATGAAAAGCAGGGTCAGGCATGGATGTAAATGATGATAATTTAAATGAGGAGGTTTCATAGTATGAAAATCACCCCGATCCGGTTCACCGGCATGCTCTGTGCTGTTCTCGCGGCATGTCTCATGCTTTCCGCATCCGTTGCGTCCGCGCAGGTGGGCGTGTTCTCGAGAGAGGAAATGCTCATGTACACGCCCGAGTGGAAAGGCGAGCGATTCCCCGACGGGCGGCCGAAGGTGCCGGACGATATCCTGGAACGCATGAAAGAGGTTGCGATCGAGGAGGCATGGGCCGTCTGCCGCAACAACGGCTATGAGAACCAGTTCGAGGGAAACTGGGTCGTCACCGAGGACGAGCCCGTGCTCGTGGGACGCGCCGTCACCGCCAACTATATACCCCTCAGGCCCGATGTCAATGATGTCATACTGAAAAAGGGCGAAAGGGACGGCCGTATCGGGGCCCCCAATTCCTGGATCATCGACACCCTCGTCGAAGGCGATGTGATCGTGGTGGATATTTTCGGCAAGGTCGTCAACGGCACCTTCCTGGGGGACAATCTCGCGAACGCCATCAGCGTCAAAACCGGCGGCACGGGCGTTGTCATCGACGGCGGCGCACGGGACATCGAGGGTGTGGTGCAGATTCCCGACTTCCCCATTTTCAACCGCGGATGGGACCCATCATTCCTCACAGAGGTCATGCTCATGAGCATCAACGGTCCCGTGCAGATCGGCCGCGCCTCGGTCATGCCCGGCGATGTGGTGCTCGGAAAGCAGGAAGGCGTGTTTTTCATACCGGCGCACCTGGCGCAGGAAGTGGTCGAGACCTCGGAAATCGTGCGGATGCGCGACCAGTTCGGCCATCAGCGTCTCCGCGAGGGAACCTATACTCCCGGACAGATCGACGCCAAGTGGTCGGAGGAGATAGAAAAGGATTTCGAGCAGTGGCTCAAGTCCAAGGGCGACGAGCTCACACCCTACCAGAAGGAGAAGCTCCTGAAGGGACGGACGTGGTGAGCATGGTCGACATCTGCCGATGTTCGATGAAGGGACCGGGCCGCGCGCCCGGTCCCTTTGTCTTTCGCGCGGGAAGTGCTGTCTGCCTGAAAAAGCGGCTGCATCGTTCGATGATGGCGCTGATGGAAGAATGATGATTGACCATGCGCCGTTTGAACCATGATGAAAGGGATTCATGGATTGACAGGATTGTAATCGCGGTTCATCCCCCAACCCCTCTAAATCCCGGTTCAGCACGTGAAAACCGCAGAAGTACATGTGTTTGGCGGACAAAGGGAGAATTACCGGGAATTGCTTGGAGCTTATTGCGTTTGCCCGGACGGATCATATATATTACAATTGATCGCACAGACACAACGAAATGCTGTTTTATTCACTATCAACAGAACCAGGGACGGTGGGTTGAACATGGATCACGGAACAATTTCAGAAGAGCTTTCGGGGAATGTCGAGACACTCGCAGCCGATGTCATCGACACGCAATTCGGAAGACAGCCGAAACTTCTCATGCGCATGGGAGAGATCGGGAGAAAGAAATGCTTCGACGACACCCGGCACACGATACGCTATCTCGCCGAATCGATCGCCCTGCAATCGCCCGGTTTGTTCGCAAACTATCTGGTGTGGCTGGGCGCGCTTCTCGAATCGTTTTCCGTCCCGCGGGAAGATCTCGTCGGCAATGTGGAGATCATCAGGGACGTGCTCGGCGATCACTTCGGGGACGGGCCTGCGATGAAAACAATCGATGACTACATGGACGGCGCCTTGTCCGGCATCACCGGCGGGATCCCCCCGCTGGAAGTGTTTCTCGATCCGGACGCCCCCGATGCGGAACTGGCGAAATCATACCTCGAAAGCCTGCTGTCATCCGACCGTCTCGCGGCGCGCCGGACCATCATCGACGCGGTCGATGGCGGCATGCCCGTCCGGGATGTCTATCTGAACGTCTTTCAGCCGGTCCAGCGTGAGATCGGCAGGCTGTGGCAGACGAAGGCCATCAGTGTCGCCCACGAACACTATGCAACCGCGGTGACCCAGCTCATCATGTCGGAACTGTTTCCCCGCATCATTTCAAGCGAGCGTATCGGCCTGAACATGATATCCACCTGCATCGGCGGGGAACTGCACGAGGTGGGGATCAGGATGGTTTCCGATTTCTTCGAGATGGCTGGCTGGGACACGCGGCATTTCGGCGCCAACACCCCCATGGAAAGTATTCTCGGTGTCATGCAGGAAAGTCATGTCAGCGTGGCCGCCCTTTCGGCGACCATGCTCGTTCATGTGCGTGCAATTCACAGGCTCATCACACAGATTCGCACCCATGGTTTCGACGATACGGTCATCCTTGTGGGCGGCTATCCCTTCAATCTGGACGGCTCGCTCTGGCAAAAGGTCGGAGCCGACGGCTGTGCGGTGGATGCGCCCTCCGCGGTCGGGGAGGCCGAACGGCTCGTTCGCTCCCGGGCATAGGAAGAGATAAAAAATTCCATGGAATACAGCGCCATGATCTTTTCGTTCCTGGAGGGTGCGGCCACGGTCCTCCGTGACGATCTGGCGGTTTTCGGTAATGTTGCAGACAGCGGCGGGCTGGAATCCTTGTCGGCTTCGGTCGGCAAACCCATATCCGGCCATGTGGATGAGGCGATCACTACCGGTTCGACGGGGGCGTGTTCCGTCGTGGTCGAACCGGAGGACGCCGGACCGTATACCGTATTCTGCCGATTCCTGCCGCTTGCCGATCATGTCCTCATCATTGCGGCGCGTTCCGAAACGGACGCTGACCGCGCTTCACTCGATGAATTCGTCCCCTTTGCCGACAGCAGATATTCTGCGGCCAGAAAGACCATTGAATCGCAATCCGGGGCCTTTGCCGACGGCGTCCCTCCCGATTCTTCGCTTGTGTATGATTTCATGCGCATCAACAGCGAACTCGTCAACGCCCGCAGGGAACTCAACAGGAAGAACGCCGATCTGGAAAAGGCGATCGGAGAGATCAAGCGGCTCAGCGGTCTTCTGCCCATCTGCTCCTATTGTAAAAAAATCCGCGACGACAGGGGGTATTGGTCCCAGGTCGAGGAATATGTCAGCGAACACAGCGATGCGGATTTTTCCCACGGCATCTGTCCCGACTGCATGACAAAATTCTATCCCGATTTCAAAGATGATGATGACGACGAAACGCCGCAGGAGGGCGGGAACAGTGATTGATCGCGTGATGTGATTGGAGGTCATGCCTTTGCAGCGTCCGCTCACGAAGCATGCCCGATTCCTTCCCGGTAACGCTCGACGCACCCCCCGAAAACCCGCCGTATAATACACATCCACTATTCATGCAGGAAAAACTTCTTTGCATACATGCCGGAACATTACGCATCCGATGATGGCGCCGATGGATGATTGATGATTGACCGTACGCCGTTTGAACCATGATTAACGGGATTCAAGGATTGACAGGATTGTAATCGCGGGCATCCCGTAATCCAGTAAATCCCGGTTCAACAATTGAAAACCGCCGAAAAACGTGTGTGCCGGGAAATGGGGGATTGCCAGGAAACGCTTGCCTTTGCAGTGATGCAAGCGTATACTCGTTATACCATGTCATCACTTCATGATCAGCCGGTGTGAATGAATGAGCGACGAAGCAGCCAAGATTGTCATTATTGATGATAATCCCCAGAGCCAGTCGCAGCTGCAGAAGCTGCTCCAGGAGAGCTGTGATTCGGACTACGAGTTTCTGATCGCGTCGGACGGCGCCGATGGTGTCGAGCTGGCGGTCGCCAACGGTGCGGACTGCATTCTGCTCGATCACATCTTTCCGGGAAGGAGCGGGCTGGATATTCTCGATGAGCTCGTGGACTGCGCAGAAGAGGGCATGACGCCTGTCATCTATCTCGCCGGCCGCGACGAGGACAACGTGGGTGTCGAGGCCCTGCGGAAGGGCGCCTGGGACTATATCCTCAGAAACGACGTGACGACCGAATCACTCTCCCGTGCGGTGAACAAGGCCATCCAGAAATATCGCGCGAACCGTGCGACGCATGAAAAGCTCGTTTTCACACGCTCGCTTCTCGACGCCATCCCCAATCCCGTCTATTACGAGAATCGTGAGTTGGTCATCACCGAATGCAACCGGTCCTTCGAATCGTTTACCGGCCGTTCGCGTGAACACATCATCGGCACGAGCCTGGACGGGTTCATCAGTGACGAGCAGCTGGCGAAATACCGGGAAACGATCGCGTTTCTTCTGAAAAACCCCGGAAATTTCGTGTTCGAATCACGGTTCCCCGGTCCCGGCGACGACAGCCAGCGTGACGTGATCTACAACATGTCAACCTATGTCGAGGGCGGCAGGGACATCAGGGGCATCGTCACCGTGATAACGGATATCACCGACCGTAAGAAGGTCGAGGAAAAGATCAAGAAACTGGCGCTCTATGATGCCCTCACTGGGCTGCCGAACAGGACGCTGCTTTTCGACAGGATGGCGCTCAACATGTTCCGTTCCCAGCGATACAAGGACATTCTGGCGGTCCTGTACCTGGATCTCGACGGTTTCAAGGCGGTCAACGACGATCACGGGCATGATACCGGAGACCAGGTGCTCATCGAGTGCGCCTCGAGGCTCTCGGGCTGCATCCGGCGGTCCGACACCATCTGCCGGTATGGGGGCGACGAGTTCGTCATCGTCCTGGGCGCGCCCAAGTCCCGCGAGAACATCAGCACCGTGTGCCGCAAGATCATCTCGTCCATTCATGAACCGTTTACCATCGACGGAGTCGAATGCGCCATCGGGGCCAGCATCGGCGTGAGCATCTATCCGGACGACGGTGAAAAACCGGACGATCTCATCCGCTGCGCCGACGAGGCCATGTACCGTGTGAAGCACGGCGGCAAGAATAATTTCGTGTTCTACTCGTAAACCGGCGATGCCGCCGCTGCGGCTGTCATTGACGTTCTCTACCACCCCAGCCCCTGGGGTGTTTGTTTATGGATGGGCATGATACCGCTGACAGATCTATGACCGTCACTGTTTGAACCATGATTAACGGGATTCAAGGATTGCCAGGATTGAAATCGAGGTTCATCCGGTAATCCCGAAAACCACGGTTCAGCACTTGAAAACCGCCGGAGTACATCTGTCTGCCGGAAAAATTGCAGATTGCCAATGTGCATTCCCGCTTGACAGGAGCGGTTCTTTGAGCGATTATCAGTAAAGACATCTTTTTCATAATCATACCATGGTCAACCTGAATGCATGTTGAAGTGAAACATAAAAAATCCGGGTATTCAGTTCAGCAAGCAACGCATTGTAATACAAAAAACGAGCAATTGATCAGAACCGACCATCGATTATATATACCCCTCCGCCACTATCGTGGCGCCTCCCCTGACAGGGGAGGCAGGTACGGCAAA
>CAYNWJ010000216.1:0-6992 GCA_964400815.1 uncultured bacterium | reverse complement strand
TGATGATTGACCGTACGCCGTTTGAACCATGATTAATGGGATTCAAGGATTGACATGATTATAATCGTGGTTCATCCCGTAATCCTGAAAATCCCGGTTCAGAAACAGAAAAACCTCGAATTATTTATTTCAGCCGAAAAACGGGGGGGTGCGTCCTCACTTTTGCCCTTGCCATAATCACGAACACATGATATACTAGCGCGCCATGTCTGACACGGGCTTTCATTGCATGAGAAGAAAACGGTCATGTTTGCCGCCATCGTCACATTGACATCCGGTCTCGTTCTGCTCATTACAGGGGCGGAGCTCTTGGTGTACGGGGCTTCAGCCATTTCGCGCCGCCTTGGCATCCCGCCGCTCGTCGTGGGCCTGACGGTGGTCGCGTTCGGAACCAGCGCGCCGGAATGCGTGGTGAGCGCCGTTTCGGCATTCAGGGGAAATCCGGACATCGCCGTCGGGAACGTCGTCGGCAGCAATATTTTCAATATTCTCTTCATCCTCGGTGTCACAGCGGTCATCAGCCCTCTCGCCGTATCCCTCGATGTCATCCGCCGGGATGTTCCATTCATGACAGCAGCCTCCCTCGCTCTGCTCATCATGAGCCTCGATGGCATTCTTGGCCGTGTGGACGGCGCCCTGCTCATCTGCGGCATCATTGTTTATACCGGAGGGATGCTGCGCGGGATGAAGGCTGTTCAGGAAACGATGCCGGACGCGACCGTTCCACCCGGCCGGGGACGATTCATCGAGAAACCCCTTTGTTCCATTGCGGCCATATCAGCCGGTCTTGCGTTGCTGGGAATCGGCTCGCACCTGCTGATTGACGGAGCCGTTCACATGGCGCGTCTGTTCGGCATCGGTGAATTGGTCATCGGACTGACCATCGTTTCTGCGGGCACATCACTGCCGGAAGCCGCAACGTCGATTGCCGCGGCCCTGCGTGGCAACCGTGACATCGCCGTCGGGAACGTCGTCGGCAGCAACATTTTCAATATTCTTTTCGTTCTGGGAATCGCAAGCCTGGCCGCTCCCGGCGGTGTTACGGTATCAGAATCGGCGGGAACATTCGACATACCCTTCATGACGGCGGCCGCCATCGCCTGTCTTCCGGTTTTTTTCACCGGAGCGGTCATTGACCGGCTGGAGGGGAAATTTTTTTTCGTGTACTACGGCGTGTATTTGACGTATCTTATAGTGTGGTCGTCCCCCCACTGTCCCGCTGAACCATTCGTTCCGATTTCTTCACGGGCAGCGGGAACGGCGATCGTGACCTCGTTCATGCTCCTGGCCGGACTGGGAACAATCCGCTCGTGGAGGAACAGCCGCAGGGCAGGGTGCGCCGGTTCTGCAGGTGACGATCGCAGGGGCGTCCCCGAAGACCTCAACGACATATAACTTCTGACATCGGAGATTGATATGTTCGGACTGGGACCAACGGAACTTCTGATAGTTTTCGTTATCGTGCTGCTCGTTTTCGGGGCGAAACGCATCCCCGAGATCGCCCGTGGACTGGGCAAGGGAATCGTGGAGTTCAAAAAAGCGGCGAGCGATATCGGCGACGATTCCGAGGACCGTACAGGCATTTCCGATAAGCAGGACTCCTGAGCGGGTCCGACGGCTCAAGGATCAATCCGCAACGCTTTCGTCATACCCATCCCCCCCTCATGTAATGTCATTGGAGAGCGAGAAAGGTGATGTCGTTCTTGAGGAAATAGGTGGGCATGCGCATGTCGCTCACACAGGCCCGCTTGACCAAAAGCAGCCCCCCATCTTCGCTCTCGTACCCATATCCATGTGTCTGGAACACGATCGGTCTCCCCTCGTATTCTCCAAGATAAAGCTGGCAATGGGAACCGCAGCTCATGATAGTGGTAAAGGGCTGCTTACCGAGAATGGTCTCGTATTGCCTCTCGAGCCCCGCTTCCTTCGAAAGCACCATCCTGTCGTCGCCGTACCAGGGAAACAGCCCGGCGTGGTGCGGCAGATCGAAACCGAAGCAGCCGAAAATATCCCTGAACAACCTCTCATGCTGGCGGCAGAGCCATGAGCCCGTCCAGTCATAGGGCGTGTCCAGCAGCTTGAACGCGGTCTCGACCACGTTCCGCCGGGTATAGGGAAGCCATCCCAGGTGCACATCGGCATCCTCCGCCAGCCATGCCTCAACCGTACCGAATGAACCGTCGGCTTCTCTCACGGGCGTCAGTATCCGCCGTGAACCGCCGCCATCGGCCAGGGGAAGACGCTCGGCCATCCTGAATGAACCGGACGCATACTGGGCGCTCTCTTCGCCATAGAACGGCGCCAGGTCGGCGGTACAGACCACGAACGGTTCGGCATCGATGAACGCCTCGATCTCATCCTTCGTTCCGAACGCCACATCCTCCGTCCGCACCCACCCGTAACCGAAATCCGCCAGCACGAACACGTGCATCCCCGACCGGGAGCGATGCAGCACCCGCACATGCTCGGCCATCCGCAGCACGGTGATGTTGAACTGCTCGATCCGCGACGGCCCGGTGTCGATCATGCCCATTTCCATGGGGAAGAAGGTGGGGACGTTCCTGAGCCTTGTGGTGCGTACGGTGATGGCGTGACGGATGACGATCCGCTCGGGGACCCGGTCCAGGGCCATTTCATCAATGAACCGGTCGATGGCGCGCCGGGGGTGACGGACCGCGTCGAACCCCCCGAAATCCTTCTTGTTCACAAAGGCGATCTCGTCCAGGATGCGGCTGCGCACCGTATCGGCCACGGCGCCTGCGTCGAGGGATTCGAGGTCCGGCGCGGCGAGGACGATCCCCGGCCACCAGTAGGAAAGCCGTGGACGCTGTTCTTCGGGCACGGTGGAAAACGGATCGCCGCCATGAGACCATTCGCGGTACCGTCGGTTCATATCCTCGATGACGGCGGGAGTCAGGATCACTTCGTCAGGCTCGGCCATGCGGTATATCCAGAACTCCGGGGTCCGCATGTCCGTGATGGTGCCGGGAAGAACATCCGGCGCGCGGTCGAAGAGTTCGGAGAAAACAACACCAGGAAGCAACATAAGGATGATAACAGACGGCATGAGATATTTTTTCATGAGTTCACCTCAGAACTGTCCCGATAAAAGGTGAAAGGTTATTGTCCTTCGGCGCAACGAAACTCTCCCCGCGAAAAACTCTCTCGATAATCGGTTGTTTTTTCAGCGCGTCCCCCTCTCATTTGCAAAAGATGGGACCAGGGGGGATTCGTTCCGGCCGGACGGCAGCCCGTCCGCATGATACTGCCATAACCTGAATGACATACACGCTGCAAGCCCTGCATGTAGTGTCTTATATGGCAGGGGGACGATCGGCCAACCGCCACTGATGAATGGTTTATAATAAATAGAATTTTGGAATGAAAAGCGAGTATTGATTGTCTCTTACGCGCAGCAGTCCGCTTGTACTCGAGGACCGGCGGCGATGCGCCCGTCGATTTCCAGGCAAAGCTGACTCACACCACGAGAGAATTCACGACCGCAGGTTTTTCCGGGGACAAAACTGGTATTCTTTTTGCATTTTCGCCGGGAATCCATATACTTAAAACAGAACGCCGCACCGCCGGGGGAAAATAATGACACGTATGCCGGGTCATTGTGGTTCCAGCCGTACCGTGCGGCCCGCGTCATGGATGAAGCCGACGCCTGCGTCCACGACAAACCACGACCGGCGGATCGTTCATGGTTACACCGGCTGCCGGGACAAGGGGGTTCCTCATGGAGCATTCACCGAAACAGCCAGAAGGGTGCGCTGGTTACAGCCTTGATTTTTCCGATCTTTCCGCGGTATTTCTCAATTGCACCTTGAAAAAATCTCCCGAATTATCACATACCGCGGGTCTCATGTCGATTTCAAGACAAATCATGGAAAAACAGGGGGTGTCGATCAAGGAATTTCGTCCGGTTGATCTCGAAATTGCGGCAGGGGTGTATCCTGACATGACCGACCACGGCTGGGATCGTGATGAATGGCCGGAAATTTCCGAAAATGTCATGGCGGCGCATATCCTGGTCATCGGCACCCCGATATGGCTGGGCGACAAATCATCGATATGCACCAAGGTTATCGAACGTCTCTATTCGAGTTCGGGAGAATTGAACGACGCCGGACAGTATGCGTATTACGGCAGGGTCGGCGGTTGTGTGATCACGGGCAATGAAGACGGCGCAAAACACTGCGCCATGAACATTCTTTATTCACTTCAGCATCTCGGTTATGTAATACCTCCACAGGCAGACGCCGCCTGGGTGGGGGAAGCGGGGCCCGGACCCTCATACATGGATGAAGATTCGGGCGGCAGGGAAAATGAATTCACAAACCGTAACATCACCTTCATGACGTGGAATCTGATGCATCTCGCCCGCATGTTAACGGACGCGGGAGGCATTCCCGCTCATGGCAATCAAAGGTCGAAATGGGAAGCCGGCTGCCGTTTCGATCATACCAACCCGGAATACCGGTGAATGAGCATCTGCCCCCGACGGTTCAAAAGGCGCGGAGTGCGGCGGAGGAAGGGAGCGGGGGATAAGAATCAAGCGGTCTCCGGCGAACCACCGGGCGGATGTCCATCCGCGGCCCGTTCGGCCAGTTGCTTCATGCGTCCGGTGATCGACGCAAGGCCGTTGGCCCGTGATGGAGACAGGTCCGAACGTATGCCGATGGTATCCAGAAAACCCAGGTCTGCGTTCATGACCGATTCGGGGGAGGCGCCGTCCAGCAC
Organism: uncultured bacterium; assembly: GCA_964400815.1. GTDB lineage: Bacteria > Latescibacterota > Latescibacteria > Latescibacterales > Latescibacteraceae. The sequence goes on along the minus strand of CAYNWJ010000216.1, from coordinate 2,249 downwards.
ACGCATCAAAAGCCCGATCAATCCCCGCGTGATGAGCGCATCACTGTCGGCGTGAAATTTCATCACGCCGTTCTCGATCTCCGCCGACACCCAGACCTGCGATTGGCAGCCGCTGACGGCGTTCTCGTCCAAACGCAGGGCGGGATCCATATGTTCCAGCGAACCCCCCAGCTCGATCAGGTATTCATACCGTTCCATCCAGTCATCGAGCCCGGCGAATTCCCGTATCACTTCATCCGTGTGCTCACGTATGCTCATGATCCGCCTTTCAGGATGAATCGTTAAACAACCGGTCAGCTAGCCGCACAGCATTTCACGGGCGCGATTCACTCCCGCCGCGAGCGTGTCGATTTCTTCCAGGGTGTTGTAGAGGGCGAAACTCGCCCTGACGGTGCCGGTGACACCCAGATGGGTCATGAGGGGTTCGGCGCAATGGGCGCCGGTCCTGACCGCTATGCCGAGCTTGTCCAGGATCAGGCCGACATCATGGTGATGGGCGTTTTCCAGGTTGAACGACACCGATCCGCAGCGGTCGCATGATCCTCCGAACAACCGAACGCCGCCAATCGATTCGAGAGTCCCCACCGCATGGTCGATCAGCCCGGCCTCGTGTTCCCGTATCGCTTCCAGCCCGATGCCGTCCATGAAATCGATGGCGGCGCCCAGACTCATCACACCTGCCAGGTTCGCCGTTCCCGCCTCGAATTTCAGGGGCGGCTCCGCAAAGGTTGATTCCGCGAGAGTCACGCGCTCGATCATGCCGCCGCCCCGGTGGCAGGGGGGCATGCTATCGAGCCAACGCCGTTTGCCGTAGAGCACCCCCACCCCCGTGCCGGCATACATCTTGTGCCCGGAGAAGACCAGGAAATCGCAGTCCAGTCCGCGGACATCGACCGGCATATGCTGGACCGACTGGGCGGCGTCGATCAGAACGGGGACGCCGCGGGCATGGGCGGCGCCGATAACCTCACGGACAGGATTCACCACCCCGGTCGCGTTCGAAACGGCTGTCAGGGCGACCAGTTTCGTCCTGTCCGTCAATGTCGCCTCGAGCGCTTTCGGCTGCAGGAGGCCGTTTTCATCCAGGGGCGCCGCCCTGAGTACGGCATTCCGCCTGCTGCAGACATCCTGCCAGGGCAGCATATTGGAATGATGCTCCATGGGCGTGATGACGATATCATCTCCGGGCACGAGGAAGGCGCGGCCGTAGGATTCCGCCACGCAGTTAATCGAATCCGTCGCCCCCGAAGAGAAAACGATCTCTTCGGCGCTTTCTGCATTGAGGAAGGCCCTGACCCTTTCGCGGACGGACTCGTAATTATCGCTCGCCTGTTCGCTGAGGAAGTGCACGCCGCGATGGATATTTGCATTCCGCCGTGAATAGAATTCCACGATGCTGTCGATGACCGCACGGGGTTTCTGGGTGGTCGCGGCATTGTCGAGATAGACCAAGGGTCTGCCGTGGACGGTCTGCGAGAGGGCGGGGAACTCTCCCCGCAGGGCGGTGAAGTCAGGTTTCATTACCGTCACGGCCCTCCTTCACGAGATGCAGCAGCGAAAACAACCGCCCGGGGTCGGTGAACTCATGCCGGACCACCAAACCCGAAACAGTTTCCAGTTCCCTGATCCGGGCATCGGTGTATTTGTGCGAATTTTCCGTGTGTATCGTCTCGCCACGCCCGATGAGGATGGGCCCGTCCAGGTGGAGAGAGTTCACGGTCACGTCCCTGACAGCTTTCAGATGCATTTCGACACGCTGCATGCGTTCGTCATAAAACGCGGTATGCTCGAAGTCATCGGGGTCGAAATCTGTCCCCGAAAGGACATTGACCACGTTCAGGATATTGCGGTTGAATGCCGCGGTGACTCCCCTGCTGTCGTTATACGCCCTTTCGATCACGTTCCTGTCCTTCACCCGGTCGACGCCCAGCAGCAAACCATCCCCCGGCTTCATCATCGAACCCATGCGTCGCAGGAAACGGGAAGCGTCGTCCCGGTTGAAATTTCCGATGGTGCCGCCGAAAAAGCAGAAGAGGGAGCGCCTGGTACGGGGAATGAGGTCGAGCCGTTCGACAAAATCAGCGACAAAACCGTGGATGGTGAGACGGGGAAACCGTTCCTCGAGAACGCGGGCCGAGGCGGTGATGGCGTCACAGCTCACATCGACCGGCACATACCGGATCGAATCACGCGCCCCACCGGGAATACTTTCGATGAGAACCGTGATCTTTGAACAATCCCCGCTGCCG
>CAYNWJ010000215.1:5986-6995 GCA_964400815.1 uncultured bacterium | reverse complement strand
TGGCCGATTTCCAGACCGGTCAGCAGGCCGCACAGCAGCAGGCCGCTGAAGCCAACAAGGGTGAGGCCGACAGCTTCCTGGCCGAAAATGCCAAAAAGGATGGCGTGACCACCCTCGAGGGGAATCTGCAATACGAGGTCATCCGCGAGGGGACCGGCGCCACACCGACCGCGGAGGACATGGTCGAGGTCCATTACCATGGCACGTTCATGGACGGTGATGTGTTCGACAGTTCCGTGGAACGCGGCGAACCGGTGCAGTTTCCCGTTCGCGGCGTGATACCTGGCTGGACGCGTATTCTTCAGATGATGAAGGTGGGTGGGAAGTGGAAGGTGTACATCCCGCCCGAGCTCGGCTATGGCGCCCGGGGATCGATGAGCATTCCGCCCAATTCCCTGCTCATTTTCGAGATCGAGCTGCTCGATATCGTCGACAACACCCAGGGCGGGGAGGAGTGACCCGAAACCCGGCTGCCGGAGTGGACTGCCTTTTCAGTGTTTTCGGTTCCCTGCAAGGAGAACCCCTCGCCTGCAGCCGGACGGTTCCCCCGTTTGGATGGGGATCGGATGGGCTGCCGAAGTGTCATTGAGGTTTTCGATCACGGACATGAAAAAAGTCCGCATCTCATATGAGATGCGGACTTTTCGATATCTGGAGGCGCCACCCGGACTCGAACCGGGGAATAAAGGTTTTGCAGACCTCTGCCTTACCACTTGGCTATGGCGCCTCAGTGCTCGCCTGTTGATGAATAATGTACGATATTATGGGCTCGGAGTCAATATGATTTTATGCTGCTTTTGGTATGTGCGCGGCTGTAAGGAGTGAGCATTTCATGCTTTATTGCACCTGTGTCGATTCTCCCTTTTCAGCCAGAGCCTCATGGATGCGGCGGGCGCGGTTTTCACCGATACCCGGCGCTTCCGCCAGTTCCTCCACCGTGGCCTGCCTGACCGCTTTTACGGACCCGAAATGCCCGAGGAGGGCGCGCGCCCGTGAGGGGCCTATCCCT
>CAYNWJ010000215.1:0-5976 GCA_964400815.1 uncultured bacterium | reverse complement strand
GGTCGAGGATATGGTGCGTTTACTTCGCAGTTTTTTCTGGTAATCGATGGCGAAGCGGTGGGCCTCGTCCCTGATGCGCTGGAGGAGATGGAGCGCCGAGGAGGTCTTCGGGATGTTCTGCGCATCCTTCGCTCCGGGCAGATAAACCTCCTCCAGACGTTTCGCAAGCCCCGCGACGGGTTGATCCTGAAGCCCCAGGCGCTCCAGCACGGCCGCCGCGCTCGAGAGCTGTCCCTTTCCGCCGTCCACGAGCAGCAGGCCCGGGAGTTCCGAGTGTTCCTCCTGCCGCCGCGAGAAATACCGTTCGACCACCTCGCGCATGCTTGCGAAATCGTCGATGCCGTCCACCGTTCTGATCCTGAAATGCCGGTATTCCTTTTTCACCGGTTTACCGTCGCGGAAGAACACGAGGGATCCCACGGTGTCGGAACCCTGGAAATGGGAGATGTCGATGCAGGCTATGGTCCGCGGCGGTTCCTTCAGGTGGAGGTCGCGCTTGAGGGCCAGGATCGTGTTCGGTACGGCGTCCCGCGCGCGGTCGCGTTTCCGGAGGGTTTCCTTCATGAGCAATTCGGCGTTGGTTGCGGTCATGGCCAGGAGACGGGCCTTTTCGCCGCGCCGGGGAAAGACGAACTCGACCGGGCCGCCGCGCCGTTCCCCGAGCAGTTCCCTGATGGAGCCGCCGTCCTCCGGCTCGGCGGGAAGATGGATTTCCGGCGGCAGCCACGAGGAGTTGAGATAATACTGCGTGAGAAAGGCTGCGAGGATTTTTTCCGGGCTTGAATACTGGACCGTGCCGAGGATGTAGTCCTTTTTCCCGAGGATGTTCCCTTCTCGGATTTCCATGATCACCACGCCCGCCTCGGTATTTACCACGTGAAAATTGATGACATCCCAGTCGCCGGTGAGACGGGCGGTGGAAAAGGCCCTTCTTCTGGCGATCACTTTCTCCAGGGCGCGTATCCTGTCCCTGAGCGCGGCTGCGAGCTCGAAGTTCATTGATTCCGACGCCTCACGCATCCGATGGCCGAGATCGTTCAGAAGCTCGGTGTTGCGGCCCTCGAGAAAACGCCCGGCCTCGTTGACAATGCCGTTGTACTCTTCCCGGCCGATATATCCCACGCAGGGCGCGGAGCAGCGTTTGAGCTGGTGATAGAGGCAGGGACGGGTGATCGACTTCGTGGGAAGCGTGTGCCGGCAGTACCTGAGCGGAAAGATGGAATGAACGAGCTTCAGGGTTTTGCGCACTGCTTTTACATCCGTGTAGGGACCGATGTACCGGGAGCCGTCGTCGACGATCGTCCGCGTGAGGTACATGCGGGGAAAGGGTTCCTTCGTGATCTTGATGTAGGGATAACGCTTGTCGTCCTTGAGGCGGACATTATACCGGGGCTTCTTTGCCCTGGCAAGATTGGCCTCGGTCACCAGCGCTTCGATCTCGGTATCGGTCGCGATATAGTCGAGATCGGCGGCCGACTGCATGAGCCAGGGTATTTGCGCGCGGCCGTCGCCGTCGTCGCGAAGATAGGAAAGCACACGCGAGCGGAGATTCTTGGCCTTGCCCACGTAAAGCACCCTGCCGCGCTCGTCGAGCCAGAGATAGACCCCCGGCGAGGTGGGCAGCAGTTCCGCTTTTTCCTTCAGCGCTTTCTCATGTTTTCCCATCGATACCCCTCGGCCGACGTGCTGAAATCAACTCATGTCCCCAATATCGTGACGCCCGGCGGCCTCAGTCCGTTCCCCGTTCGAACATGTCAATCCCGAACCGTTCGCCGTACCCCGCCGATACCGTTGTGTCCAGCCACGAGTAGAAACGCCGGACGCCGCGTTCGGAGATGCCGCGTTCCCGGAACCGGTCGAGCGCGCCGGACGTCCGTTCGAGAATCACATCCTCGAGGGGGCGAAGCTGCTGGTAGATGCCGGTCCCCGACCAGTTCATCACCGCCGCCAGGTTCAGATAGTCGGAGCCGGAGCCCCGTTTGACCGGGAAGCAGCGCTCCTTGAGTTCGAGCGCCGATGAGCAGAGGGGAGATGTGCCGTCGCTGGAGGCTCGTGCGATTTTCGGCAGTTCACGGCCGCCCGCGACCCAGGTCGGCACGGCGACCGAACAGAAGGGGAATCCGAGAACCGTCCACATGGTTGAAAGGCCGGGGGATTCGCCTTCGCGGACACCCTGAATCACGGTGGATGAAGCCGTCGAATGACGGGGGATGAAATCGCGGAAGGGAACGAAGGCCCGTTGTCCGCCGTCAGCAGGAAGCTGATCGCGCAGATCGATGCCGGTGAGCGAGTGCTTCGTGCAGCGCATGACGTCACGCATGATGAACGCGGGAGTCAGGCCGCCGGCCGCGGCCGCATCGTGGAACAGGGTTTCCGCGGTCATCCAGCGAATATAGCCGTGGCCCCGGTCGTGCTTTCCCGTATAGGAATAGTTCGTGCGGACGATGTAGCCGTGGGGGGCGTGCCGCGGATCGTTTGCGTCGAATTTTTCGTATGAGAAGTGCCCGGCCTCGTAATATGCCGCCCCTCCCCGTGCGTCGATGGCCCCGAAATTCGCCTGCACGCCCAGGGGACGGGCCTCCGTATCGAGAAGGCGCTCGAAATCCGCGAGGTCGGCGCATGTCCTGAGCGCCAGCTTCATGAAGGTGCCGTTGTCCCTGTCGCGCACCGTGGTGGTGTCGTCGAGGTTGATGTTCGACGCCACGGCGTTCATGATGGAAAACCCCGCGCTGTTGACCCCCGACCAGACATGGGTCCCCAGGGAATCACCGGCGCTCACGACGCCGATGTAGTCATAATCGCCGTCTTCGAAATACATGACGATGTTGTCGAGGCTCGACGTGTCACGGTTCTTGAAGAGCATCGGGCGGCCGTCGGGAGTGTGTCTTCCCGAGACCACGGCGGTAGTGCAGGGTGCCGCCGGACCGGCCGCCGAGATGAGAAAGAGCAGCAAGGCAAGCAGGACGGCGCCTGGAATCCTCATGTGTTTCATCTGCGGGTCTCCTCGGAGGGGGGTTGGTGTTGGTGTGTCGCAGGACGGGAAGCTCTACAGCTCGACGATTTCGGGTTCCATGGTTTCGATGTCCAGGATCACCACGGTCGAGCGGCCGGTCAGCCAGGAGCAGCTTTCGCCGGGATTGATCACCAGGGGATTTCCCGGTCTGAGGTCGATCTTGTGCAGATGGCCGTAGACGATCACATCCACTGTTCCGCGGGCCAGATAGTCATCAAGATGAACGGGCTCGTGCATCATCGCGAAACGTTTCCCGGCATGATCGAATTCGTGGGGGGGTTCGTGGAGCTCGCCGAATTTCGAATACTGGGCGAGCAGGCCCTTTCGTTCGCCGTCGTTGTTCCCGAAAACGCCGATGAAGGGGCAGTCGAGCTTGGCGAATTCGGGCGCGGTGAAGGGCGCAACGAAGTCCCCGGCATGGATGACGAGCCCGCACCCCCTGCGGTTGAAGAGCTCGACAGCGGCGATGATGCTTGTACGGTTGTCGTGGGAATCGCTGATGATTCCAACCATGTTTTTTTCAGGCATGTGACATTCCTTTGCGGGTATGTGCTGCGATCGTAGCGGACGGCCGAAATCCCTGAAGGAGGCCGTTTTTCGGAGGCTTTTGCGGTCATGGCCCCATCCGTTTTCTCATTTTTGCTTGCAATGTAATGAAAATAATGCGAAATTGCAAAGTGTCGATGTATCGGCCGCTGGTGGGGGGTTCGGAAAACATGCGCATATCCGGAGGCACTGCATGTCCGTCAGAGACAGCGACAGAGAGAAGGCGCGCAAGTATTTCGAGCTCGGAAACCGTGAACTCGACAACGGCAACATCGACAACGCGGTCAGGGCCTTCAAGACAGCGATCAATCTGAATCCCCGCGATCCGAAACCATACAGCAACCTCGGCATGGCCTACGAACTCAAGCGCGAATACCAGAAGGCCAGAAAAGCCTACGAAAAAGCCCTCGAGATTAATCCGAAGAATCTTTCCACCATCAACAACCTCGCCGGTCTGTCGCTGCTCGACGGCAACAGCGGCGAGGCCATGGCCCTCTATGACGCTTCCATCGCCTCCGATCCGCTCTATGTGGAACCCTATCTCAATCTCGCACGTTTCTTCCTGGAATCCCGGGACCTGGACTCTGCGGAAGTCTATCTCCGCCGTGTTCTCGATATCGAACCGGAAAATGTCGAGGCGCTGAATCTGATCGGCGTGGTGACCAATCTCACGGAGCGTTCCGAGGAGGCGGTGGGCCATTTTCAGGACGCGCTCAGGAAAAACGCCAACCAGTCCTCGGTGCTCTCGAACCTGGGCGCCGCACTCAGGAACATCGGCGATCTCAAGCGTGCGATCATCGCCTTCGAAAAGGCGAACGAGCTCAAACCCGGAAGCGCCACGATACTCAACAATCTCGGTCTGCTCTACCGTGAAACGGGTGACAGCGCGCGGGCGGAGGAACTGTTTCTCGACGCCATCGGCCGCCTGCCGGAGAATCCGTTTCCGTATTTCAATATCGCCGAGCTGTATATATCGATGGACAGATATGACGAGGCGGTGGAGCACCTGAAAAAATACATACACCTCGTTCCCCTCGACATGGACAATCTTTTCAAGACCTGCGGAATCGCTCTTCTGGCGGGACGTCTGGAGGACGTGGTGCCGGAAATGCGCAGCTTTATCGAGGAGGCCGAGCCGGAAGACCCCCGTAAAACCGTCGTCGAGCGATGGCTTCTTCTGAGCAGGGACGTGTAAACGCACCTTCCTGAAAACAGTGTGAATATCAACCAGACGAAACAGGATCCAACCAGATGAAGAATCATTCGAATGACGCAGTACTCAGACGCCGTGACTTTCTCGGACGGAGCTTGAAGGGCGCGGCGGGTGTGGCTGCGCTTCCCTCGATACTCGGCGGCTGCGCCGCGGGACGTGTCGGCAGATCACGGTTCGACGGCACGCCGGAAGCAGTGGATTCGGCGCGTGTTTCACTCGTGACCGGCTCCGACCGCCGTGACCTGATCGTCGACGCCCTCAAGCCCCACGAAGACAGGATCAAACGGGATATCGAAGGCAAACAGGTCGTGATCAAGATTAACTGCGTGGTGGACAGCAATCCGCTCATCGCCACACACCCGGACGCCGTTCGCGGCATCCTCGATTTTCTCGCGCCCCACTACGACCGCGGGATCATCATCGGGGAATCGACCGCCTCGGCCCACGGCACGAGGCTGACCTTCGAGCAGTACGGGTTCCTGCCGCTTGAGAAGGAATACAACGTCCGTCTGGTTGAGCTCAACGACGAACCGACGACATGGCAGTGGATTCTCGATCCCGACATGTACCCGACCCGCATCCGGGTGATCAACACCTTCCTCGACCCGGACAACTATGTCATTTCGGTGACACGGTTGAAGACCCACAACTGCGTGGTGGCGACCCTCTCCCTCAAGAACGTGGTCATGGGGGCCCCGCTGAAAATTCCCGCGGACAGGATCAACGACAAGTCGCGCATGCACGCCACCAGTTCGAATCACCGTTCGCCCAAGCTCCTCAACGCCAATCTCTTTCTCATGGCGCACCGCGTACGGCCAGACTTTGCGGTCCTCGACGGTTTCGAGGGTGTGGAAGGCAACGGTCCCACGAAGGGCGAGCCGGTCGATCACAAGGTGGCGCTCGCCGGCCCCGACTTCCTCGCGGTGGACCGTATCGGCTCGGAGCTCATGGGCATCCCCTGGGAGAACATCGGCTATCTCCAGTATTGCGCCACAGGAGGCCTCGGGCAGGGGGACCGCTCCAGGATCCATATCATCGGCCTCGATCCGAAAGAGTATGTCATACCCTATCGCCTTCACGAGAACATCGACTGGCAGATGACCTGGAAGGACGATCTCGTGATACCGGGAGTCGAGCAGTGATGGTGAAACGGACCTTCCGGTTGGAAAAAAAACGCGCCCGAAACAAGAGCGCGTTTTTTTGT
>CAYNWJ010000214.1:0-7003 GCA_964400815.1 uncultured bacterium | reverse complement strand
GACCATCATGCCGCCCATGCTGCCGCCGATGACCGACAGCACGCGGTCGATGCCCAGGTGATCCAGCAGCACGGCCTGGGCCCGGACCATGTCGCTGATGGTGATGATCGGGAAGTCGGTCGCGTAGGGCTGGCCCGTGGCCGGGTTCAGGCTCGACGGGCCGGTCGAGCCCTTGCAGCCGCCGATGACATTCGAGCAGATCACCCAGTATTTAGAGGTGTCGAACCCCTTTCCCGGGCCGATCATGTCGTCCCACCAGCCGGTCCGGCTGTCATTCGGATGATGGTACCCGGCCGCGTGGGCGTCTCCCGAAAGAGCGTGCAGGATGAGAATGGCGTTCGAGCGGTCCTCGTTCGGCTCACCATAGGTTTCGTACACGATGTCAACCGGTCCCAGGGTGTGCCCGGATTCGAGTTCCAGACGGTCGCCGTCGTTCCCGAAGGTGAATATCCGCTCCTCGACCAGTCCAACGGATTGTCTGTTCATGGATCGATCCCCGTACGCCGCGTGTCGGCACGCGAATGCCGTTCCCGTCTCCCGCCGCCGGCTGCAATCACCTCCCGGGACCGGGAGCGGGTTCCCCGTCAGTCCAATTTCAGCAGGTCACCGACGCACTCAGGGCCTGGTCGAGATCGGCCAGGATGTCCTCCTCGTCCTCGATGCCCACGCTCAGACGGATGAAATCGGGCGTTACACCCGCCTTCTCCTGTTCCTCATCGGTGAGCTGCTGGTGTGTGGTCGATGCCGGATGGATGACCAGACTCTTGGCGTCGCCGATATTGGCCAGATGGCTGAAGAGCTTGACATTCTCGATGAATGTGATGGCGGTTGCCTTGTCTCCCCGTATTCCGAAGCCGACAAGCGCGCCCTGTCCGCGGGGCAGATATTTGTCCCTGAGTCCGGCGGTGGGCGGGGAATCCAGGCCCGGATAGCGCACCCAGTTGACACAGCGGTGGTTTTCGAGGAACTTCGCCACGGCCAGCCCGTTGCTGGAATGCCTGTCCATCCTGAGAGGAAGCGTTTCCAGGCCCTGGAGGAACAGGAAGGCATTGAAGGGGCTCATGGCCGGACCCATGTCGCGGAGGCCGATGACACGGGCGCGGATGATATAGGCGAGATTACCGAAGGTTTCGACGAATTTCAAGCCGTGATAGGCCGGGTCCGACTCGACGAATGAGGGGAAGCGGCCGGAGGCAGCCCAGTCGAACTGCCCTGAATCCACCACGATGCCGCCGATGGAGGTGCCGTGCCCACCTATGAACTTGGTGGCCGAATGGATCACGACCGCGGCGCCGAACTCGAACGGCCTGATGAGATAGGGTGAGGTTACCGTGTTGTCGACCACCAGGGGGATGCCGTGGCTTTTGCCGATGTTTGCGATGCGCTCGATGTCGACGATGTCCAGTTTTGGGTTGCCGATGGTTTCGGCATAGAAGGCTTTGGTATTGTCGGTGACCGCGTTCTCCCAGGCGTCGAAATCGCCCGGGGAAACGAATTTCACCTTTATGCCCAGTCTGGCGAATGTGTGCGAGAACAGACTGATCGTGCCGCCATAGAGGTCGGTGGAGGCCACGATCTCGTCTCCGGCCCCGGCGAGGGTCAGAAGGGCGATCATCTCCGCCGATTGACCCGAGGCCACCGCCAGTGCGCCCACGCCGCCCTCGAGATCGGCCACGCGTTTTTCAAGCACATCGGTCGTGGGGTTCATGATGCGCGTGTATATGTTCCCGAATTCCTTCAACGCGAACAGGTTTGCCGCGTGATCCGTGTCGTTGAAAACATAGGATGTGGTCTGGTATATGGGCACCGCCCGTGAATTGGTGGCGCTGTCCGGGTCCTGGCCCGCATGCAGGGCCCGTGTCGCGAATCCCTTGAATGTGTTCGTATCCATGATGGTATTCCTTTCCCCGGGAGCAGGATGCCTCCCGTCAGATATTATATTCGATCACGCCTTTGTTCTTCAGCTTGTTGTGACGCTCGGCCAGGTCCTCGAGCGAGACGGCATCGAGGACCTGCTCGATGGAGTCCTTCACATCCTTCCACACATGGCACGTGGCGCACTCCTTGCGCTTTCCATATTCGCACTCCTGGGAACAGGGGACGATATCAAGCGGCCCCTCGAGCGCCCGGATGATCTCGCCCAGCGTGATGTCCGACGGCGGCTTGGCAAGCTCGTAGCCTCCCTTGGCGCCGCGTGTGCTCTTCACCAGTTCGGAGGTGCGGAGGTTGTTCAGTATCTGTTCGAGATAGCGCTCGGAGATTTCCTGGTTGCCGGCGATTTCCCGTACCATGATCGGTCCGGAGCCGTACCCAAGCGCCAGTTCCAGCGCGGCCCTCGCTCCATAGCGTCCCTTCGTCGAAATTTTCATGCTCGTCCTCCAGTTGTCTTTATCGTTCAGGCAGTTGTTTCGAAACGTGAACAGCAGAGCGTCGAGCGTGGCGCTCGACTCATACATTATAAATTAACTCGGGATTATAATATTCAATAGTCGAGTGCTTTTGTCAAGAATTTTTTTGATTTTTTCCGGGAAAGCTTGCACACATTCAGGCATGCTGAGCGCGTCATATGCGTAAGTGATCGCATATCTGCACGCGTAACAACGCTCTTCGGTATGCGAGGGGAAGGTTGGTTTCGGGGTATCAGGGCTGTGGATGGAGTGGATACACCTTGTCCACCCCTGCGCCGTTCACGGATTATTGTGATTCCAGCACGAGTCCTCCGTCCGCCGGGACGAAACGGTGGCTGAACGACCTGCCGCCCGCGGAGAAGCGGATGACGGTTTCACCGGACGACGAACGTTCAAGTTCCAGCGAGCGGGCGAGCCGCGCCGCGTCGCCATCGCCGGCCACCGGGGCGATGACCGCCGCCATGATCGTCTCCGGTCCGGGCGCGCTGGTGACGGCTGCGAACCAGGGAATGAACTCGAACCGGGCGTCCACGGTGACCGGGAGGCTCGCGTGCTTTCCCGTTCTGATGACGGTGCCGCCGGTGGATGCGGGGACGAGCGCCATCATGCCCTCGTCGCCGGTGAGAAGAATGTGGCCGTTACGGATGCCGATGTCCGCCCATGAATGGAAGCGTGCCTCGATTTCGGCGCCGGGAGCGGATTTCACCTCGTCCAGGACGACCGTGACATCGGGAGCGTCGAGAATGACATGCCGCCGCCAGCCCAGGAGCTTTTCTCCGGGATAGGCCCCGGCGCCGTCGATGAGGGTGTAGTCGGTCATTTCGCCGTCGCGGAACTCGAGTATGTTCCCGCCGATGCCCTCGAGCCAGGGTTCGTTCCTGTGTTTCGCCGGGATCTGCTGTTCGCCGTCCACGTGAATGACATTGTGCCCCGCGCTCGATGCCTGGGGATAGTCCCAGCGCGCCTCGTCGAAATAGAATTCGTCGTATTCGGGCGAACCGATGTCGCAGATGTATTCCTGGTTCCGCCAATAGACGATGACATGGCCCACGTCCAGGTGACCGTGATGGGGATCGTCGTTCATGCCGGCCTTGCAGGCGACCACCACGTCTTCGGGATCGGTGAAGCTCGAACGCATGACCGCCCAGTCGATGGTGCGGAAGTGGATGGAGGTCGTTTCGGGGGGCGTTCCGCCCGACGGTCGCGGCCAGATGATGTCGAAGATATCCCTGCCGTCGCCCCACATGTAATTACGGAACCAGGCGACCTCGGGAGAACCGGTCTCGTTGGCCAGCTTGTTCCAGATATGGCTCGATCCCGCCCGGTTGTACGCCGAGTCCGCGATGGGCAGAAGACGGCCGGGCGTCACCATGTTGTAGAGCAGGAAGGTGATGGGATTCCCCCGGATTCGCTCGTGGGTGTAGAGGTCTGTTTTCCCGCCGGTCAGGCGCTTGAGCGGGTCCATGAAGAAATTGACCGCGTGGATGCTCTTGCGGTAGTAGCCGCAGCCCTCCTGCCAGCCGCCGTCCACTCCGATCTCGTCGAACTGCCGGTTTATGCGGGTGATCGCTTCCGCCATGACATCGACCAGACCGGGATCGGTGTCGAGGATCGCCAGGGCCGCCGCGCCCAGTCCCGCCGAGCAGCAGGCGCACCAGTTGCAGCGGTATGCGGACGCCCACCACTGGTATTCCCATGCGCCGCGCACGGGAAGGATGGCCTTTTCGAGGATGGCGCCGCGGATACGGTCCCGCTGACGTTTCGTCAGCGCCGGATGGAGCCAGTCGTACACGGCGGCGAGAATGCGCGCGGTCTCCGTGGTCTCGAGATCGACCGCGAAGGCCGCCTGGTCGTCGTCGACATTCCACGGCCAGACACGGCTGTAGATGATGGGAAACTGGTGCCGGCGGTCCACCCAGGAGGGGAGATCGCAGACGAGATCGGCGAATGCGAACGCCTTATCCGCGAAGGCCGTGTCACCGGTCATCTGGTAGAGAAAGGCCAGGTCCAGGGCGTTTCCCCGGTTTGCGCGCAGGTAGGCGAGCCTGTCGTCCGACCGCGTGAACCCCGCCCGCGGGTCCTGTTTCGGCGGGTCGTTCACAATCGGCGTGTGGAGCAGGCGGCGTCCCTCGGCGAGCTGCCGTGCGAAGATGCCGGCGCATTCGGGATCGCGTTCGATGCGCGCCAGAATGTCCGTTTTCGTCTCGTTGGTGAAATACAGGTACGGATGCGGGGGGAGGTCCCCGATCATGCGCGTGACATCGTCCGGAGTCACATCGGCGGCGGCATTCCCCGCAACAGCGCCGAGAACGGTCGCAGCGATAAGAAGACAGCCGCGTATCATCGGGAACCTCCCCTTGCCGAAAATGAAGAATTCAACCATTCGATCAAAACACGCGCCGGAGCCGTACGTGGTCCGGCGGAACGGCTCTCACTTGGCCAGAACGAGACCGTCGGCCGTACGCTCGTACGTGTATGAATAGTTCCTTCCGCCGGCCCTGAACGAGATCGACAGGGCGCCGGAGCCGTCGGTGGAGCGCCTGACCGAGTCCGCGATTTTTTCCGCGTCCCGGGCGTCCTTTACCGGGCAGACGATGGTGCCGATGACCGTGGTGTCGTCCGCCGCCTTCACGACCGTGCCGAAATAGGGCACCCAGAAGAAATTGCGCGTGGCGTTGATCGGCTGGCAGGCATGACGGCCGGTGCGCAGCTCGAAATCGCCGTCCACAACGGGGATGAGCGCCATTGTGCCCGTGCTGTTCGAGAGCACCACGCAGGACTCACGCACATCCGTCTCCGCCCCGGGATGGAAGCGGGCCTCGATCTCATCGCCGCGGTCGCAGCTGACTTCGTCGAGCACCACCGTGACCTCGGGTTTCTCGAGAATGACATGTCGCCGCCAGCCCTCAAGTTCACGTTTCGGATAGGCGTCAGTGGGGTCCATGATCACATAGTCGCGATCATCCGAGGAGCGGAATTCGAGCACCTCGCCGCCGATTCCCTCTTTCCATGGCTGCCTGCGCGTCTTCGCGGGGATCTGGAGTTCGCCGTTGACGAAGATCACGTTATGCCCCGCGCTCGAGGCCTGGGGATAGTCCCAGCGCATGTCGTCGAAATATTTTTCGTCATAGGAACCGCTGCCGATGTCCCGTATGAACGCCTCGCCCCGCCAGTAGACCACGAATTGGCCGATGTCCAGGTGGCCGTGATGCGGGTCGTCGTTGTATCCGGCCTTTCCGGCGACGAGGACCTTTTCCGGATCGAGGAAATCGCTTCGCATGACCCACCAGTCGATGGTGCGGAAATGAAGGGATTTTTGCTCCGGTTCACGGGCGCTGACCGTGGTCGGGGGCCAGATGATATCGAAGACGTCGCTCCTGCCGCCCATGTAGTTCTCGAGGTAGAACGCCACCTCGGGGTTTTGGGTTTCGGTGGCGAGCTTGTTGATGAAATACCTGCTGCCGATGCGCCGGGCGCCCGAATCCTCGAAATTGAGCGCCGTTCCTCCCGCGACCGAGATATAGAGGGGGAAGGTGACGGGATTCGCCGCAAGGCGTTCGTTCTTGAAGAGATCGTATCTGCCGCCGGTCAGGCGTTTGAGGGCGTCGGCGAAGAACGTCGATGTGTGAACGCCGTAGTTCCAGTAGCCGCCGCCTTCCTGCCAGCCGCCGTCCACGCCCAGCTCATTCAGCATGTTGTCGATACGGTTGTATGATTCCGCCACGATGTCGGTGAGCTGGGGGTCCTCGGTGAGGAGGGCGAGGCCGGTGAGGCCCACGCCGGAATTGCACACGCCGCACCAGTTGCAGCGATAGGCCACCGCCCACCAGTGATACTCATAGTCGCCGCGCACGCGGGTGACCGCCTTCTCGATGAGTGCGCCGCGGATACGGTCTCTCTGGGCCACGGTGAGCGCGGGATGGAGCCAGTCATAGACCGCCGCCATCATGCGGGCCGAGTCGCCGTTGACGTGGTCGAAATTGAAATTGACCTGGTCATCGGGGACGTTCCAGGGCATGATACGGCTGTAGATGATGGGAAACTCGTGGGCCCGAAGCGTCCAGGAGGTCAGATCGCAGAACGCGTCGGCGAACTCGAAAGCCTTCTGCGCATAGCGCTCGTCACCGGTCATCTGGTACACGAACGCCAGATCGAAGCAGTTGCCCCGCGTGGAATAGAAATAGTCCTCGTATTCCCTGTTGCGATCCTCCTCGGTCCAGTCGGCGCGGGTGTTCTTTCCCTGCCGGGGGATGACCTGCGGGACCGGGGTGTGGAGCAGGCGGTCGGCCTCGGCGATCATGCGCGCCATGATGTCCCGGCATTCGGGATCGGTCTCGATCAGCCGCTTCATGGCGGGCTTGTCGCTCTCACTGAAATAGAGGTACGGGTGTCTGAGGCTCGAAATATCGATCGTCCGGTCGATGTCCTCCTTTGAGATGTCGGCGGCGAACGCGACATACGGCAGGGCAAGCGCGGCAAAGAGCACCGCGAACACAATACGTTTCATGGGTTGTTTTCCTCCGTGCTGAGGTTTATGGTAATCCGGGTATCCAGTTCGATAAGCAACACATGATTCAGCAGCTCTCTGCGAAGCC
>CAYNWJ010000213.1:0-7017 GCA_964400815.1 uncultured bacterium | reverse complement strand
GAGCTGATTCCCGTAGAAAGGAAAAGGGTGCTTATTTAACTTGATAACCGGCTAACAATATGTGTTTTTGGGGTTGCCGGGTTTCGGGGATAATTTGGATGGAACAAACGGGTATGCGCATCGCTCATGCTGTGACGCCGTAATCACCCCAATCCGCTCTTGATACAGAGAGGCGTCAAGATGATTCAGCGTCACTCCACTTCCTCACCGATCGCCTTCGCCATCTTCGCGGCGGTGTCCTCGAGGGCCTCGCTGATCACCTTGGTTTCGCCGATGACGGGCATGAAGTTCGTGTCCCCGTTCCAGCGGGGCACGATGTGCATGTGAAGATGCTCGTCGATGCCGGCGCCGGCGGAGCGTCCCAAGTTCATGCCGACATTGAAACCGTCCGGGTGCATGGTCCGCTTCATGGCCCTGATGACCACATCGATCATGTTCATCATCTCCAGCTTTTCGTCCTCCCCCAGTTCGGACAGGTCGGCGGTGTGACGGTAGGGCACCACCATGAGGTGACCGTTGTTGTATGGATAGATGTTGAGGATGACGAAGCAGGTTTCGCCGCGGTGAATGATGCAGTTTCTGGTATCACAGGGTTCGGCGGGTTTGGTACAGAAAATGCACTCGTTTTCGTCATTTTCGGGAAGGGACTGGATATATTTCATGCGCCAGGGCGCCCAGAGACGCCTGAGGCCTTCGATTATACGGTTCATTGTCTCTTACCTCATTATCATGATTTTACCCGTATGGGGGGGGTATCCATAGAGTTGTATGGTATAATAATACACGCCGGGCGCCACATCCTCGTAGCTGTAATTCGTGCCGTCCCAAGCCGGCGCGGTTCCGGGTCCGCGGAGTGGGCCCGTTCCGATGAGCTCGCTTTCGATGGTCTTTACAAAGTCCCCGTTGAAATTGAATATCCTGAGGGTGAACGTTCTTCCCGCGACCGGAACGTAGACGGGGAAATAGAGCCAGCTGTTGCTTCCGTCGAACCTCATCGGCTGCGGATAGGGATCGTATACGATGAAATCCTCATTCACCGGCCCGGGTTCCTCGAGACCCGACGCGGCGAAGGCGTCGATGATACCGTAACCGCCCAGCGAATCGGGACCCGCGGAACGGGCGCTTTCCATGAGGGCTGCGCGCAGATCGCCGTATTCCCACGACGGATTCACCTGGAGAAGAAGCGCCGCCGCGCCGCTGAAAGAAGGGGCGGCATAGGAGGTGCCGTTGACGAATTTGTAGGTTGCATGCCGGGTGTCCACCACGACCACACGCTCTCCCAGGGCCACGAAATCGGGCTTGATCCTGCCGTCGAATGTGGGGCCGCGGGAACTGAAGCCGGAAACGGAGCCCGACGCATCGACCGACCCGATGGCGAACACACTGTCGGCGTCGGCGGGCGTGGTGACATGATACCATTCATCATCACCCTCGTTCCCTGCGGAGGTGACCACGATGATGCCCTTTTCGGCGGCAGCGTCCGCGGCGACGGTCGTTACGGCGGTATCACCGTCCAGGTCCTCCGGGGAATAGGAGCTGCCATCGTCGAAATCGATATAGCCGAGGGAGGAATTCACGATATCGACGCCGAGGCTGTCGGCCCACTCGATGCCGGCTACCCAGTAGTCCTCCTCCACCCGCTGCTCGACATTGCCAGCCACATTCTCCGTCCGCGCCAGAAGAAAGGAGGCGTGGGGCGCCGTACCGATCAGCCGCCCCCGCTCGATGCCGGCGATGACCGACAGCACTTCCGTACCGTGGTCGTCGCCGAGCGGTGATGCGTCGCCATCGACAAAATCCCGTCCGCCTGCGATGTCCAGGCTGTCGAACGCCGCATGCTCGAGACCGTCGAACCCGCTGTCGAGAACCGCTATCAGGATGCCCGAGCCCGTATAGCCCCGGCGATGCAGATTGACCGCACCCACCATCCCCGCCTGCTGAAAGGAATCACCGTAATCGGATGCGTCATACCGTTCCGTACTTCCGGGGACGGCTGTTTTCGGGGCTGCCGGGAAAAGCGGCTCGTCCGGCCGCCGGAACGTGGCGACAGGCCGTATCTCCCGCACGAAGGGAAGCGCCCCGATGCGCTCCGCCATGGCATCGTCGATCTCAACCGAGACACCATTGAACCAGCGGGTCACTGTCCGCACACCGCCGGTGATTTCGGACACCTGTTCGATGTAGTCCCCGTGGACCGGCAGGTCCCGCTCGTCGAATATGCGTTCGGCGCCGAGAATGCGCGCACGGCGGCTGACCGCTTTCGGTTCGGCGGGGGACGCGATTTTCGCGGCGACGGCTTTTCCGGTGTTCACGGGCCCGCGGTCCGTAAAAAATACCCAACAGGGGCGCTTCCCGGCCTCCTCAGCCACGCTGTCGTAACCCGCGCATACACACACACACGCGAGGAAAACAATGCCGTACAACAGTGATCGTTTCAGTGGCGCAACTCCCAGATTTATATGTTTTTATTCATAGCGTACCGCTATTACCGGGGCAACCCAAACGGCCGTTTCATCATTCCCGCATGTCCACCACGGCGGCGTCATCGGGCGGCACGAAGGTGAACAGGGCCTCATCGAAGTCCGGGTTCAGCGCGACATCGGCGAGAGTATGGACCACCCGGTTGCCCTGGACCGTCTCTTCAACCGCCTTCACAGGGAAATGCGTCTCGCGGTCCACCCACACGGTGATCAGGACGTCGGTGGGATCGTCGGTGAGCAGCGAAAGCACATCGCACAGACGCCCCTCAAGCTCGTCCTCCATCCTCCAGGCCGCCTTACGGGTATCGGCGTATCGTTCGAATACGGTGCGCGGCGAGGGGAACTCGGGCCCCGAATCGTCATAACCCGTCACCTGAACCTGGTTGTGTTCCGGAAGCCAGGTATAGACCGTTTCGCCGTCGATGACGATCAGGTTGTCCTCGCGCTCCACGCGAAGCAGAAAGGGATCCTCGATTCTCATGTACACGGTTCCCTCGAGGACCCGCGTGAAATCGCTTCCCGTCCAGGACTGCACTGTTTTGAAGCGGAAGGAGCAGGTTTTAAGGGTGTCGAGGACATGCCGGACATCCTTCACGATCTTTTCCGGGTCAGGCTCCTGCGCGTCCACCGGGCCGCCGAAAGCACCCAGCGCAAGCACGCATGCTATGAACATCGCCGTCCATGACCTCCACTCCGCCATCGTCCTCCGGTTCATTCGATTTCCCCCGCTTCCAATTGATCGATGTATTCATCGTCCACCATGACCTCGCGGGCCTTCGATCCCTCGAAGGGTGTCACGATCCCCGCCAGTTCGAGCTGATCCACCAGGCGCGCAGCCCGCGCATATCCGATCTTGAGCCGCCGCTGCAGAAGGCTCACCGAGCCCTGACCGGTCATGACGCACAGGCGGGCCGCCTTGAAAAACAGGGCGTCGCGGGATTCCGGGTCGCGCAGTCCGAGCGAATTGTCCAGCTCGTCCTCCTCGTCCTCGATGATCTCCTCGGTGATCTTCCTGATGCCGCGCACCGGGGCGCGGGCGGTGAAATCCGCGAGGCGCGAGCTTTCCTCACTCGATATGAACGCTCCGTGGAGCCGGACCGGCTCCGGTTTCCCCGCCTGAAGGAACAGCATGTCCCCCATGCCCAGGAGCTTGTCGGCGCCGTTCTGGTCGAGGATGATGCGCGAGTTCGACGCCTGCATGACTTTAAACGCGATGCGCGAGGGAAAGTTCGCCTTGATAAGGCCCGTGATGACGTCCGACGAGGGCCTTTGCGTGGCGAGCACGAGGTGAATGCCCACGGCGCGGGCCATCTGGGCCAGACGCGCGATGAACTCCTCCACCTCGTTCGATGCCACGACCATGAGATCGGCGAACTCGTCGACGATGACGACGATATAGGGCAGCGGCCGGGGAACCTTCATCTCCTCGTCGCCGCTCTCCTCCTTTTCCGCCTGTCTGGCGGCGATCTTGGCGTTGTACTGTCCGATATCGCGCACACCCAGGGCGGCGAGCTGACGGTACCGGGCCTCCATCTCCCCCACCGCCCACTTGAGGGCGTTGGAGGCTTCGCCGGGGTCGGTGATCACCGGAGCCAGGAGATGTGGTATGGTGTTGTAGAGCGAAAGCTCGACCACCTTGGGATCGATCATGAGCATGCGGACCTTGTCGGGCGGCGCCTTGAGGAGTATGCTGGAAATGATCGTGTTGATGCACACGCTCTTTCCCGACCCGGTCGATCCGGCGATCAGCAGGTGGGGCATCTTCGCCAGGTCCGCGACAATGGGCTCTCCGGCGGTGTTCTTTCCCAGGGCCAAAAGCAGGGGCAGGTCGGTCTCGGCGAACGGTTCCGATTCGACGATATCGCGGAAATACACCACGGAGCGGTTGCGGTTCGGCACCTCTATGCCGATGGCGGCCTTGCCCGGAATCGGCGCCAGGATACGGATTGCTCCCTTCGCCTTGAGTGCCATCGCCAGGTCGTCCGAGAGGTTCACCACCCGGCCCACCTTGACTCCGGGCGCGAGGGTGAGCTCGTAGCGGGTTACGATCGGTCCGGGCGTGATCTGCCGGACCTCGGCCTCGATGTTGAAGTGGTTCAGGCTCTCGACGATATGGCGGGCTTTTTCCAGCAGTTCGTCGCGACTCTCCACGGGAACGTTCTCGGGCGGTTCGTCCAGAATGTCCGACGTGGGTATCTCGTATTCCTCCGGCGGAACATCATCGGGCTCGTCCCCGCCGAATCCCTCGTCGTATTCATCCTCCTCGTCGATGTACGCGTCCTCGCCGCCGTATCCTCCGTCCTCCCCGAAGTCCTCCTCGTCGACAGGCTCATCCCTGCGCGTTTTGCGCATCGGTTCGGGAATATGGATGGTGGGTTCCTCGCGATGCGCGGACGATGATTCCGCGGCAGTCTCTTCCTCGCTCTCGACCGGGGTGATGAACGGGTCCTCATCGAGCGGCTGTTCGGAGTAATCCTCCACGGGCTGGGGCGGTACGGTCTTTTTCGATGGTTTCGCTTTCTTCCGTGTTGTGGCGCTCTTCGCCCGGGCCTCACGCATCTCTCCGAATTTGCCGGCCATGAAGGCTCCCGCGGCGGCGGCGCCCTTGAGCGCATAATCCACCATCGAAGAAGGCTTGATATTCGTGGTCAGCACCACGGTCACCAAGATGAACGCCAGCGAAAGAAGAAACGCCCCGATTCTTCCGAGATAGGTGACCATCACATACGACAGAAGCGCCCCGAGCATGCCGCCATAACTGGCGTCGGCCCCCGGCACGGTCGTTTCGGCCCCGATGGTCATGAGAATGGTGAGAAGCTGGGGCAGGAACACCCCCAGAACGAGGAAGAAGACGAAGGGCTTGACAAGCGTTCTCAACCTGCGGTGGAGAAACACGATGATCCCCGCCACGACCAGAAACCCCACGAGGAAGAAACCGGTGATGCCGACGGTCTGATATATCTTGTATGAAATGAAGGCCCCGTACCGGCCGGTCAGGTTCTTCGTCGGCTCGCCGAAATCCCGCGAGGAACCGGGCCAGTCGCCCGCGTTATACGTTGCCAGCGCGAGAAAGACGAAGACCGAGAGACAGAGGATGAGGATACCCATGACCTCGCGGTTACGGCTCTTTCCGCCTCCGCTCTCTTTTTTCGTATCCTGCTGTTTACGTTTCGCCATGGGGCTGTCCCGCCGGGGTGTCGGTCATGCACATAACCTTCCAGTATGTCAATATATTAAACGGGACGAAGGCAGGAAAGGGAAATGTGGGACTTTGGAGGGATGAAAAACGATGATTTCAGGGCCGTCTGCATTTCGAATCCAGACCGTCAATATGCTCGAAAAGCTCGTCCTTGATGTGATTGAACATTGGGTCGAGCACGAAATCAATACCTTCACGGCGGGCAACTTTCGCGGCGGGAACAAAATCGCTGTCGCCGGTCACAAGGATTATTCGATCGACCAACTTCTTGTATGACAATGCGGCAATGTCTGCACCAATTTTTATGTCTACACCCTTCTGCTTTAAATCGTATGTAATATCATTATCGGTAATCTCTGCGGCTTGAATATCTCCTTTCAACAAAGACTTGACGACACCTGGTTTGATCATCCATTTACCTCCGTCATGGAGTTCACCGAGCCTGAGCGCCACTTTTCTTTTCCGTATGAGCTGTTTGTAGAACTCATATCTGAACAGCGCCGCGTCGGTTTTAGAAAAATCGATGCATCTCCCTGAAATTGGATTATGAACCTTTTTTGTAAACGGCTTACAGTCATAGTAAAAAATTCGATAGAGATATTTGTTCTCTACATGACTGTGGCACATGGAATATAAATCGGTCGCAGCTTTCACCGGATCGTCATGCGGAGGAGGAAAACAGGAACGATAACGTTTGAGGAAGAACGAACCATCAATTAATATTGCGGTCCTGATACCCAGTGAGATATCAATTTCATCGCTTTTTCTTGTTCTGTTATTCATAATGGCACTCCATAAAAAAAGCCTCCGGGATCGTCATTGCCTGGATAAGTGGCAACAAGTACTGCCGGAGGCACTATATTTTTATTATACGATCAAACATATTTTTTGTCAATATAATTTTCATACAATGTAACGCTGGTGAAAACCTACGGTTCCCATCAAATCCCAACGGCAAGATACAATGTTGAATTATAATGTCAAGTAATATTTTTATCATTATAATAATCACCTGATAGTTCTTGTCCCCACCACTCCTCCCCCCTATATTTCCCCACAATCGTATGCGACCATCCCTCCAAGAAGCATCCATCCGCGAGGAGCGAACCATGGCGAAGAAGAAATCGAAGAAAAAGGATGCGCCGGAAGCGGTCAGGCAGGAAGCAAACCTGAAATCCGCCCTTGAGGACATCAAGCATCCTCCCGAAACCAAGAAGAAGGAGCGCAAGGAAAAGCTCAAACGCAAGTTTTACGAAAACGAACTCGCCAAGCTCCAGGTGGAGCTGGTCAAGCTCCAGCGAACACCTGATGGAAGTTTTCTCCGAAATAACCCTGGAA
>CAYNWJ010000212.1:2593-7054 GCA_964400815.1 uncultured bacterium | reverse complement strand
CCACAATCGTGATAGAGCTGAATCCCGTTGAAAGGAAAAGGGTGCTTATTTAACTGGATAACCGGATTAAAGAATGCCGTATTTCTCGAAAGTCTCGACCACGCCGGCGCCGTTCCGCAGTTCCTCGCGCACGGTGTTCTCGCCCTGGACCTTTTCCCAGGCCTTCGTGATCACCTCGTCGGTCATGTCCTGCGGAACGACCACCACGCCGTCGACATCGCCGAAGATCAGATCGCCGGGATGCACGCGGATGCCGCCGCACACGATGGGAATGTCACGCTCCTTGCCGTCCATGCGGCCGAGGGAGTCATAGGGGGAAAGACCCGCACAGAATGTGGGATAACCGAGGCTGACGATCTCGTTGTAGTCCCGTGAACCGCCGTCGACCACCGTACCGGCAGCCTTTCTTCCCACAGCGGCATTGGAAAGCAGGCCGCCCCAGAACGCGGAAAGGATGGGAGCGACACACTGTCCGACGATCACCTGCCCCTCCTTCATGCTGTCGAGGACCTCCATCTCCAGCTGAAAAGGCTTTTCGGGAACCTCGGTCACTTCCTCGACATAGATGGTCACCGCCTCTCCCCACATGCGCATGGAGGGAACGAGGGGCCTGACCTTGGGGTCCATGCACTGGACACGGACATTCATGGAATCCATGACATCCATGATAACGGCGCTGTAAAGTTTTTCCAGACGGTCGTTGTACGCGAGATACTTCATCCACTACCCCTTTCAAAATGAATGTGCAGGCGGATTTCAGCCTGATGACATGCGTCAGGATTGCCCGGTCGGTCCGTATTCGCAAACGAAAAAAAACGTCAGAAAACCGACGTTTTTCCGGGATCAGAAATATAGGAAAAAAAACACGTGATTTCAACAGATATCGAATGAACCGGCGCTCCCCCGATTTCTACTTCCACACACGATGCTGCGGCTTTTTTAAGGGAAAGATGCCACCGGCCGTTCCGGACGGTAGAACCTCTGTCGGGAGAAAAGTAGACTGCGTTAGTATGGTTACATCCCCCGAAAAGGGAAGTGGTCTCGAAAGAAGCAGAAGGTCTGCTTTGTGGCACTACCTGCAAAAAGACCCGTCACGCCCCACTGACATGACACCCGGCATCACTGCCTGCGGTACGGGTAGCAGACGGACTGGCCGGAATCCACGACGATATATTGACCGGTGACCGATGTCATGAGGTGGGTGAGAGCGAAGATGGTGTTGCCGACCTCGGCGGGTGTGGTGAGGCGCTTGAGGGATGATCCGAGACGCAGCTCCTCGAATATCTCACCGAGGAATTGGGCGCTTTTCTCGGTGGGCGTGCTGCCGGGAAGGACAGCGTTGATGCGTATCCCGTTCCCGCCCAGTTCATTGGCCGCCGCCCGTACGATCCCCACCATGCCGGCCTTGGACGAGCTGTATGCCGCCTGACCGAAACTGATGAGGGCGTTCACACTGGAGACGAGGACCACCGAACGATCGACGCCCTCCGCCTTCTTGAGAAGGGGGAGGAATTCGCGGAGCAGATAGAGGCTCGATTTCAGGTTCCAGTCGATGGTCGTGCTTATGGCCTCGACGCTCAACCTGTCGAGCGGCGTGGCCACCGCCTCCTCCTGGAGCGCGCCGCCCGCGATGTGCACGAGATGCGTGATGGAACCATGTCTGTCACCGACCTCCCGGGCGAAATTCCTGATCGATTCATATGAGAGGATATCGAGATGAAGCGCCTCCACCCCATCGCATTGGCCGGCGATCTTCCGCGCGCCGTCGATGTCGATGTCACCGATGATCACGGACGATCCCCCGGCCGCATATTTCATGACCGTCGCGGAACCTATCCCACCCGCCCCGCCGGTTATGACAACCGTATCGCTCATGTTCCAGCTCCCTGCATGCTTCCGTTTCCGGCGCACTTCAATACATTCCCATGCGCTGCGCCGCCGCGGTGTTTCTCAGGAATAGCTCTCGTCCCGCGACGGGAAATCGCCCGAACGCACATCCTCGACATACCGCCCGAAAACCTCGATGCACATATCGGCCAGTTCGGCATACCTGCGGGCGAACGCCGGCTTGAAATCCCTGAAAAGGCCCAGCATGTCCTGCGTGACGAGGACCTGGCCGTCGCACCGCGGACCCGCGCCGATTCCGATGGTGGGTATGGCGATGCTTTCCGTAATCTCGCCGGCCAGGTCTGCGGGCATCTTTTCCAGGACCACGGCGAATGCGCCCGCATCCTCCACGGCCTTCGCATCGTCGATGACAGCCTGACGGTCCTGGCGTCCACGGACACCATAGCCGCCGAACGCATGCACCGATTGCGGTGTGAGCCCCACATGGCCCATTACGGGTATGCCGGCCCCCACGATGCGCGCAATTGTCGGCATCGTGGATACACCGCCTTCCAGCTTGACAGCCTTGCAGTTTGTTTTCTTCATGACGGCGCCCGCATTCCTGACCGCATCGTCCGGTCCGACCTGAAAGCTCATGAACGGCATATCAACGATCACGAAGGCCCGTTTCACCGCGCGCGCCACGATTTCCCCGTGATAGATCATTTCGTCCAGCGTGACGGGTATCGTCGTGGAGCGCCCCTGAAAAACATTGCCGAGGGAATCGCCGACCAGAATGATGTCCACCCCGGCCTCGTCGAGCAGTTCTGCAAACAGCGCCTCATATGCGGTGAGGACGGCGATGGGCCGCGATTCACGTTTCATGGCGCGCACGTCGTTTATCGTCAATGCCCTGCCGGTCATCACACACCTCCCGGATGGTAGAATGTTGTACCGCTGCGGGGTTCTATTATTTTCGAGAGAAGGTCGCGGAGATGCGCGGGGCTTCTGACAAAATCGATGTCGTCCGTGTTGACGATGAATACCGGTGAATCGGCATAGTGAAAGAAGAAATCGTTGTAGGCGTTGTTCAGGGCCTCGAGATACTCGATGGATATATGGCGCTCGTAACTTCTGCCGCGCCGGCGGATACGGTCGAGGAGGGTCTTGGTCGACGCCTGGAGATAGACCACGAGGTCCGGAGGCCGTATCTTGGGAGCGAGCACGTTCCATACGGTGTTGTACAGTTCGAGCTCGTCATCGTCGAGGTTGACCGTTGCGAAGATCTTGTCCTTCTGGAAGATATAATCGGTGATGAGCGGAGAATCGAAGAGGTCGGGAAGCGGCAGTTCCATGATCTTCTTGAAACGCGATATGAGAAAGAAGAGCTGGGTCTTGAACGCGTTCTCGCGGGGGTTACGGTAAAAATCGGCGATGAAGGGATTCGACTCGACTCCCTCCAGTATGCAGCGTCCGCCAAGGCGGTCGGCGATCAGGTTCGCCAGGCTCGTCTTGCCGACACCGATCACGCCTTCGATGACGATATACTCATAGGGATTATTCATCTGCGTTTTCGCCCGTATAAAAAGCGGACACTTTTCTCACTCCATGCATGCCGGAGGATTTTTCGAGGAGCGCATCGACGGTGACGCCAAAGACCGGATGCACCCGTTCCCGCGCGAGTTCCGCCAGGGGACGCAGGACGAACTCACGTTCGTGCATCCGCGGATGCGGCACCGCGAGCTCCCCCGTTTCCAGCACACGACCGTCGATCAGAAGAATGTCGATATCGATCGGACGGCTTCCCCAGCGTTCGCACCTGACACGGCCCATGGCGGATTCCACGGAACGGCAGATCGTCAGCAGCCCGGCCGGTTCCAGGCTCGTATCGATTTCCAGCACAGCGTTGAGATAGTCATCCTGACCGGCGACACCCACCGGCTCAGTCTCATAAATCGAAGACGCC
Source organism: uncultured bacterium (assembly GCA_964400815.1). GTDB lineage: Bacteria > Latescibacterota > Latescibacteria > Latescibacterales > Latescibacteraceae. The sequence goes on along the minus strand of CAYNWJ010000212.1, from coordinate 3,261 downwards.
GCAGTCACGCTGATACCGTCCGTTCCATCGAGACGTTCCGCCGCCTCGCGCAGGAGGGCGAACCGGTCCCCCTCGTTCGATCCCAGTCCCAGATAGGCCTTCACTTCCCGAATGTCCTCTCGAACTCAACTTCGACCGTCCTGAACGGCACCTCGATGGGAGCGCGCGGCTTGCGAATCCTGACAGTGACAACGCCGTCAGGCACCACATCCTCGAGCCTGTCCAGAATACGCCCCGCCATGGTTTCCAGGAGCCTGCACCGCTCGCCGTCGAGCACGTCCCGAACGATGTTCACCACACGGTGATAGTCAACGGTGTCCTCGAGACGGTCGCTTTCAGAAGCCGCCTCGAGATCGCGCGAAATCTCCACATCTATCTCGAACGGCTGGGTGAGCGTCCGCTCCTCCGGCAGCACCCCGTGGCGCGCGTTGAAGAGCAGTCCCAGTATGCGGATCGTATCCATGTCACCCTCAAAGTGTTATAATTTACATAAACAGAACGCCGTCTGTCAACATTTTTTTTGCCGTGTTCACCGTGCGCGGGGAATCAGGTGGCATCGGTCATGTTCGCGCCTGCGGCAGATGATCCCACACGAGTCCCAGGCCTTCGAGAACGAGATGGGGACGCCGTTCGACGCCGTGCTGCTCGATCTCACGGTCCCCGGCGGC
>CAYNWJ010000212.1:0-2583 GCA_964400815.1 uncultured bacterium | reverse complement strand
GGGGACGCCGTTCGACATCGAACCGCCCGGCGCTTTCGAAACGGTCCGCCCCGCCGCCGGTCAGGATCACCCGCGCGTCGCTTCCCGCCCGTTCGAGAGCGCGTTCCACAAGGGCGGTCATCGCCGCGTCGAATCCGGTCCTGAGAGCCGCTCCGATGCAGGACAGCGTGTCCGTGCCCGGTCCGCCGCCGTACCTGTCGACATCGACAACGGGAAGCGAGGTGTTCGTGGAGAGTGCCCGCGCCATGACCCCCACACCGGGATGGATATAACCACCGGCGAATGTCCCGTCCTCCATCACCACGTCAACCGTCGCGGCCGTGCCGATATCGGCCACGACGCACGGACCGCCCGCAGTTTCGTATCCCGCGCGGGCCGCGAGCACCCGGTCGACCCCGAGCGTTTGGATGCTGTCATACCTGATCGCGATTCCCGTATCTGCGGCGTTCGCGGCGTACCTGAGCCCGGGGACACGGCGGCGCAGCTCCCGGAGCAGGGGCTCCCTCCATACCGCGGCGACACCGCAGAATGCGGCGTCTTCCGGCTGTTCATCCTTCAGAAACGCGTCGATGAGACCGCCCGGAGAGGTGCCGTCAGGCGGATAGTCCATGTTCGCGGCCCCGGTGATGGCGGAGCCGTTCCACCATCCGCAATGGAGGCGGGAGTTGCCGCTGTCGAACAGGGCGATCACGATCACCGTTTCCTTTTCTCCCCCGGCGCGGGGTTACGGATGCCGGGGACGAAGCTGTCGAGGAAGCGCTCGAGCACCGTTTCACGGTCGATCAGGCGGCCCGTTTCCATGAAAAGGGACGTGGCATCTGGAAGACCGGCTTCGGCGAAATCCCGTTCGTTCTGCCCGATATTCAGTCCCAGGCCGAGGATGAGCGCCTCGATGGAGTCCCCGCGGCTCTCCGATTCATAGAGGATGCCCGCGCATTTCCTGCCGTGGGCGAGAAGATCGTTGGGCGGCTTGATGGTGAACGGCGCATCGCACAGACCCGCGAGCACATCGCGCAGAATCCCGGCGGTGAACACCGACAGTTCCTCGAATGACGCCTCCACCGCACCCGCCGGAACCGAGACGGACAGCCACAGTCCCTTTCCCTCGTGTGAAACCCAATCCCTGCCGTGGGTTCCCCGTCCCTTCTTCTGGGCTTCAGCAGTGACAACGAGCCAGGAATCCGGATCACCGGCAGTCAGCCGCCGGACAGCCGCGAGCGTTGAATCCAAGACACTGAAATGAAAGCGTTCCATGCTCACACCGTCGATCAGGAGCCTGGAACGAAACACCGGGGCTGTCCCGTGTCCATTCATGTGGGCTCCGACGGTTCAGCGTAGGCGCCAGGCCCGCGCAAACAACGTCCCGTGCATATACCCGTATTCACAATTCGTCGAACAGCAGCGTGAAATCGTGGCTGCGCACCGAATGGGTGAGGGAGCCGATCGATATGTAGTCGACGCCCGTTTCGGCGACGTTTCGAACCGTCTTGAGATCGATGTTGCCCGATGCCTCGATACGGATTTTCTTCCCGTTCTCCGCGTTGGTTTCCCGGATGAGTTTGACCGAGCGCTCCAGTTCCGGTATGTCCATGTTGTCCAGCATGATGATGTCAACGGGTGTGAACACCGCCTCGAGCACTTCTTCGTATGATTTGCATTCCACCTCGATTTTCATGGAATTCTCTTCCCGTGATTCCCCGAGCGTGGAGATGACGCTGTCCACCGCGACCCGAATGCCGCCTGCGATGGCGATGTGGTTGTCCTTGATGAGAACCATGTCGAACAAACCGAAACGATGGTTGTGGCCGCCTCCCACGCGAACGGAGTATTTGTCGAGATGCCGCATGGTGGGTATCGTCTTGCGCGTATCCAGTATCATCGAGCGTCCGCCGTCGAGACGCTTCACGAATTCGTGGGTGGCCGTCGCGATGCCGGACATTCTCCCGAGGAAATTGAGGGCAGTCCTCTCGGCCCTGAGAATCGATGCGACCGAGCCGGTGATCTCGGCTATTTTCTGCCCCTGGGTGATCTCCGTCCCATCCTTGAACAGCACCGTGGTTTCAAGGGCGTGGTCGATGGTCCTGAACACCTTCATGGCCACATCTATTCCGGCCAGCACACCGGGTTCCTTGCTGAAAAGGAACGCCGTGGAAACAAGATCGGCCGGCACCGTGGAACCGGTGGTCACGTCGCCATCGCCGAGGTCCTCTTTCAGGGCCGCCTCTATGAGCTTTTCGGTCAGTTTGGTCCAGGTTCTTTCCATGGTACGCCATCCCGTTCATCTTGGTGAAATGCAAAAACACCCGTCATGATATTCCGAATCACCGTCACGGTCATTCGTTCCATTCCGCAGCCAAGCGGGCAATGGCGGCCGGGTAGATCTCGTGTTCCTTCTCCAACACACGTTTCTGGAGGGTCTCGGGCGTGTCGTCCGGCAGCACCGGCACCTTCATCCGGGCGACGACGGGCCCGTGGTCGTAGTGCTCGTCGACGATATGCACCGTGGGGCCGCTTTCACGCTCTCCCGCAGCGATGACCGCGCGGTGGACGTGACGACCAGCCCGGTCGAGATGGACGACCCGG
>CAYNWJ010000211.1:2655-7098 GCA_964400815.1 uncultured bacterium | reverse complement strand
CTGCTTCCCGAGTTCAATGCCCTCGAAAACGTGCTGATGCCGGCGCTGATCGGCCGTATCGCCGGCCCTGACGCCGAGGACCGGGCGGCGGAGCTGCTTCGCAAGGTTGGTCTCGGTGAACGCATCGAACATCGTCCCGGCGAACTTTCAGGCGGCGAATTGCAGCGTGTGGCGGTTGCCCGCGCCCTGATGAACAGCCCTTCGATCGTTTTCGCTGACGAGCCATCGGGAAACCTCGACCACCGTAACTCCGAAATGCTGCACGACCTCATATGGGGTCTTGCGCGGGAAACACACTGCTCCTTCGTGGTGGTGACCCATGATCTCGGACTGGCCCGCCGCGCCGACAGAATTATGGAACTGAGCGAGGGCCTCCTGCGTGAAATCACCGAGAGTGATTCCGAAAAACTTCGGGATATTCCATAAGCATGAAAGCACGCCTGTCCCGGTGTTGATGACTCTGCATGAACTACCGGTCTTCAACCGCCGGAGAGCTTTCGGACAACGGTTGAATCTGACGGACTATGTTCATTTTACCTTTGCCAGGCGGGGAAATAGTCTGTACCTTACAACTGGTGCGACGTTTCCAAAGACAGGGCGGACGAAATAAATAAACGTATCGACACTGGAAATGATGACGATGAAATGCCAGATATGTAAAAAAAACGATGCCAGGATCGTGTTCACACAGATCGTGAACAACGAGAAGATGGTCCTGCACATATGCCCGGAATGCGCCAGGGAAAAGGGGTTGAGCATCGAGATCGATATTTCCCCCGCAGCCCATGACTCACATTCTGTCGAGAAACTGCTCAAAGGCTTCACTTCACAGAATGATCTCCCAGAGGATGAAGGTGAACAGGGCGGGGATTATCCCGATCTGACATGCGAAACCTGCGGACTGACCTTCAGGGATTTCAAGAAGGAAGGCCTTTTCGGCTGCGATTCGTGCCATGTGACATTCAGTGACTATCTTGAAGATATTCTCCGGCAGATCCACGGGACCGCCGTGCACGATTCCGAGCCGCCGAAAACGGATGAAAACGTCGTCGGCGCTCGACATGAGCTGAAACGGCTGCGGGAAAAGCTCAAGCATTGCGTCGAGATCGAAAACTATGAGGAAGCGGCGGAAATCCGTGACAGGATCGCGGAGATTCAGAAAGAGAAAGATATTTCATGAGCATATACGACCTTGCATCCTCGGTTCCAGGCTGGTTGGATCATGCCGGTCCCGACGCAGATATAGTGATCTCGTCACGGGCGCGGATGGCCCGTAACCTGAAGGGCTTTCTCTATGCTCACCGGGCCGATGATTCCGATCTCGATGAAATTGTGGGCGATGTTCTCGATGTCATGGAGGGCGCCGGATTCGACCCCGACACCTTCTACCGCAACAGCGTGCTGACGAAAGCGGAGCGCACCCTTTTCCTGGAGCGTCACCTCACCAGCGCCAACCTGAGCGCGCTCGAGGGCAACAGGGGCGTGGTCTTCAAGGACGGCGAGCTGACTTCGATCATGGTCAACGAGGAGGATCATCTCCGTATCCAGAGCATGCGCGGGGGACTGGACCTCGAAACCGCCCTGGAGGATGCCCGCGGCGTCGAGAGCGCACTTTCAAAATCGCTCGCGTTCTCATATTCGGATGATTATGGCTATCTGACCGCGTGTCCCACGAATTTCGGCACGGGACTGCGCCTCTCGGTCCTCGTTCATCTGCCGGCGCTGGTACTCACCAAGGAGATCCAGAAGGTGGCGCGGAGCGCTGGTCAGCTCGGCATGCTCGTTCGGGGGTACCGGGGCGAAGGGTCCGATGTCATCGGCAACCTCTTCCAGATATCGAACCAGTCGTCATTCGGCAAGAGCGAGGAGGAGATACTCGGGGATATATCGAAAGTGGCCGGACGGATCGTCGAATACGAGAAAAACGCCGCGAACGTTCTTCTCGATGAGGCGGCTCCCCAGATCGGCGACAAAATCTGGCGGAGCACGGGAATCCTGCGGACGGCGCGCGTTCTTTCGACCCGCGAGTTCCTCAACCTTTCTTCAGCGGTGAGGCTGGGTGTCTTTCTCGGCATTCTGGAAAAACCGGGGATGGACGTCCTCAACGAGCTCATGATCATGGTCCAGCCGGAGCATCTCCAGGAGCGCCTCGGCAGGCGTATCGAATCCTCCGAACGTGATATGGTGAGAGCGGACATGGTACGGGAACGATTAGTTGACCTGGAACTCTGAATGTGTTATATTTACAACAGATAAATATGGGTTACAGCTGACGGGAGATATATGATGAACAACATGTTTACAGATAGAGTCAAAAAGGTCCTCCAGTTCTCACGCGAGGAATCCGCGAGGCTGGGGCATGACTACATCGGCACCGAGCACCTCCTTCTCGGGCTCGTGAAGGAGGGGCAGGGCGTCGCGGTGGCCGTGCTCTCCAATCTCGGCATCCAGCTCGACGCGCTCAAGCGGGCGATCGAGGATGCTGTCCAGAGCGCCGCCGGCTCGATGGTGCTTTCCGAGGTGCCGTTCACGCCCATGGCGAAACAGGTCCTCGAGATCGCGGCCCAGGAAGCCCGCGAGATGAACAACAACTATATCGGCACCGAGCATCTCCTGCTTGCGCTCACCAAGAACAAGAATGGTATCGCGGCTCAGATTCTGAGCGTCTACGGCACCGACTACAAGGCTGTCAGGGAAGAGGTCATGAGCATCCTGTCCGGCAGCAAGAAGTTCTCACGCCAGGACCAGGACAAGGGCAATCTCCCCTTCATCGAGCATTACGGCCGCGATCTGACCGATCTCGCGGGACAGAACAAGCTCGATCCCATCGTCGGACGTGACCGGGAAATCGAGCGCATGAGCCAGATCCTCTCGCGCCGCAAGAAGAACAATCCCGTGCTGATCGGCGAACCCGGCGTGGGGAAGACCGCCATCGTTGAAGGCCTGGCCCAGCGTATCGTTGAGGGCAATGTCCCCCAGAATCTCGTGGGGAAGAAGGTTATTTCTCTCGACATGGGAAGCATGGTCGCGGGAACCAAGTACCGCGGGCAGTTCGAGGAACGGGTCAAATCCATCCTCAACGAACTGGCCCAGTCGAAGGAGATCATCATTTTCATCGATGAGATCCACACCATCGTGGGCGCCGGTTCCGCGGAGGGAACGCTGGATGCTTCGAACATGTTCAAGCCCGCGCTTTCGCGGGGTGAGCTTCAGTGCATCGGAGCGACGACACTGGACGAATATCGCAAGCACATCGAAAAGGACGGTGCGCTCGAACGCCGTTTCCAGCCCGTACTGGTCGATCCGCCTTCGGTCGAGGACACCATCAGCATTCTCGAGGGGCTCCGCACCAGCTACGAGGAACACCACAGCGTGCGGATCACCGATCAGGCGATAAAATCCGCCGTCCGTTTGAGCGACCGCTATATATCCAACCGGTATCTTCCCGACAAGGCCCTTGATCTGATCGACGAGACCTCGTCCCGTATCCACCTCAACAAGATCACGCTCCCGGATTATATCAAGGAGCACGAGAAGCTCATCCGAGAAACGGAAAGCCGCAAGAACCTGGCGATTGAGGAACAGGACTACGAGAATGCCGCGAAGCTTCGCGATCAGGAGCGGAACTTCAAGGAAGATTACGAGCGCATGAAATCCGAATGGCGCGAGGAGAGAAAGAACGAGGTGGTGACGGTCACCGAGGACGATGTGGCGTTCGTGACCAGCTCCATAACCGGCATTCCCCTCTTCCGGCTGGCCCGCTCCGAATCCGAGCGTCTGCTCGAGATGGAGCAGGAACTCAGAAAACGTATCGTGGGGCAGGACCCGGCGATTACCGCCGTGTCACGCGCCATACGCAGGGCCCGCGCCGGTGTCAAGGACCCAAACAGGCCCATCGGTTCGTTCATATTCCTCGGCCCCACGGGCGTGGGAAAGACCGAGCTCGCGCGCGTTCTGTCCGAATATCTTTTCGAGGACAGGGATGCGCTCATCCGTATTGACATGTCCGAGTACATGGAGAAATTCAATGTCTCGCGTCTTGTTGGCGCGCCTCCCGGCTATGTCGGCTATGAGGAAGGCGGACAGCTCACGGAAAAGGTCCGGCGCAAACCCTATTCGGTTGTGCTTCTGGACGAGATAGAAAAAGCCCATCACGACGTCTTCAACATGCTGTTGCAGGTGCTCGATTCGGGCCACCTGACCGACAGCCTCGGCAGGAAGGTCGATTTCAAGAACACCATTCTCATCATGACCTCGAATCTCGGCGCCCGCGAGATAGGGCTCGGAAAGAACCTGGGCTTCCAGACGACCGAATATGTTGACGACTACAAGTCCATGGAAAAGAAGGTCATGAGCGAACTCAAAAAGACCTTCAATCCCGAATTCCTCAACCGTGTCGATGAAATGGTGGTCTTCCAGGCGCTGGATAGGGACGCGATTCTC
>CAYNWJ010000211.1:0-2645 GCA_964400815.1 uncultured bacterium | reverse complement strand
CTGAGGTCAAGGACCGCCTGATGGAAAAGGAAATCGATCTCATCGTCACCCGCAAGGCCAAGGAATTCATCGCGGACGAGGGGTTCAGTCCCATGTATGGAGCACGGCCACTCAAGCGCGCCATCCAGAAGTATGTGGAAAATTCCTTCGCCGAGGAACTTCTCGAGGGCAAATTCGTCGAGGGTTCGGTCGTGCAGGTCGATCTTGGCGACAAAGAGCTTGTTTTTTCTGAAATTTCCGACAAATCGAAAGAGGCACATAAAGGTTGAAACTGCCCTGAATAGTGTGATCATCGTGTATAGTCACGGGATACAAAAGTCCTGAGAAGCGCTTCGTACTATATGTATGGTAGGGGGCGCTTTTTCTTGTGCTCAACTTTTTTCGGCTTCGCGTGTCCAATATGACAGGACGCGTCAGTTTGAAAGCCGCCGATTCGATTCTCATACGGGGATGGTGAGGGAACCGTGAAAGGCAGAAAATGGATTCCGACACTCATTTTTGCGTGCGTACTGGTCCTGGGTGGCTTCACTTTCGCGATCAGGTTTCTCAATGTTGACGCGCGTGTGCGGAATTTTGTTGACGAGACGGTTTCCCGGCACATCGGCGCGGAATTTACCTCCTCTTCCTTCTACATCCTGCCCTGGGTCATCGGAGTCAGTGACGCCAGGCTTCGGCTGGAAAGCACCCCGGTCACCATCGGTATCGAGAGAATTCGCATAACCTTCGATGTGATCGATCTCATCCGCAATCGTTTCGATATCACAAAAAGCACCGCCAATGTCCTCTTCCAAGAGCCTCTTTTCCTGTGGGACCTCGACGACGGGTCCTTCCGGGATCGCCGGAACGTCGGCGGTGATGAGGCGCTTCCCGAGATGTATCCCGGCGATCTGCCCCGTGTGCGTATCACGGTCGTTGACGGTTCTTTCATTCTGTCCCGCGGTGATTCGACCCTCGTGTTCGCGGACGATGTGGACGGCGCCATCGACGGAATCGGACGCGACGTGGCCATCGATCTGGGCGGGCGCATCCTCTCGGAATCCCGCAACATGCGATTGAACGCCGTCTTCACACGGGCCGATTCCTCCTTTTCCCTGAAGCTCGACGGCAGCCGCTGCGATTTTTCCTCGCGTAATCTCAGCCTTCTGACAGGGGACATAACCCCGGAAAGCGGGACCATGGATTTCGATCTCGCATGGCATTATGGACCGGGTCGCTCCGAGCTGGACGGTCACTACGACATCGACGGTGCGTCGTTCGTCATGACCGGGCCGGGTCTGCATTTCGAGCATGTCGATGCCGATGGCGTTATCGATGAACGTGAGATCGTCCTGGACTCGCTCACCGGCGCGGTGCTCGATGTACATCCAGAAATATCGGGCCGTCTCAGCTTCGATGAAACCCCGCATCTCGAGCTGGAAATAACGGCGCCCGGCATCGGTGTCGGCACCGTCGTCCGGCAGTTGTTCCCCGACGTCGAAGATCTGCCCGGGGGAGCGGTCGATATGACGGCTGTCATCAGCGGCCCCCTCAGGGATCTGGCGGTTCGCGCTGAACTGTCCGCTGACAGCCTTTCCTTTCACGATACCGTGATCAACAACGTTTCGGCGGGAATGCGCGTGGATGGAGCGTCATCCACCATCGAGCGCCTCTCGGCCGAATATCGCGGGTACACCATCCGTGGCACCGGCGCTGTCACCAATCTTTTCCGCCGCGGCGACACCCCCCCTCCGTCGGACTACCGTGTGTCGGCGTCGGTCGTGAAAAGCGGATCATCCGTGTCCCCGGTGACCGTGGCGGTGACGGGGCGTGCTGAACCGGACAGGGGGCGCTATACGGCATCTGCAACGGTGCGTTTCCCCTCCGATGACGTGGATGAATTTCTGGCCGGGCCTGTCGAGGATTTCAATACGGTGACCGCCGATCTGGACTTGGATGGCGATACGCTCGGATTCGAGCTCGGGAATACCTTTCTTTCCGTCACCGGGACAGTTGACAGTCTGTTCGACGGTCCTTCGGTGCGGGGTTCCTATGACATTTCGGGACTGCCCGTTCCCGCAGCGTTCGGCTTCGAAGGCCCCCGGTTTCTGCTCGATGGCGGGGGAGAGCTTTCCGGTGATGCCGGGCGTCTGGATACCCGTGGAGAGTATCATCTTTCAGCCGGAGAGAATCTGGACACGCGTTTTACGGCAAATACGATCATTCGGGACCCTGCAGGCGGGAGACCGTCGATGGAGTTCGACGCCGACCTCTTCAGCCATCACATCCGCTATTCACATGAATTGAGCTGGCGGCTTTCCGGTCATGTCGATCAGGACGCCTTTTCCCTGTCCCTTGGGGATCCGGCAGGCGCCGATATCGAAATTCGGGGTGACCGCAGAGCGAACACCCTCGACGGACGTCTCGACCTCACGGATTTCCCCCTCGAATGGATCATCGATATCTTCAAGCGGGAAAGCTTCAGCCATCGGGGGAGGATAAACGGCATTGTCGATATTTCCGGCACCATTCAGGAGCCCCGGGCGGTTTCCCGTGACTCACTGGTGGTGACCGCCCTCAATATCGGCGGGCTCGACGATCTCGACGGTTCGGTCTACTTCCAGGGCGATCCCGGCAGGCTCCTGTTTACCGGCGCCAGTGTACGCCGT
>CAYNWJ010000210.1:0-7140 GCA_964400815.1 uncultured bacterium | reverse complement strand
TCCGCCGCTCCGCTCACATGTGCTCCACCGAGGGCTGCCGCGCCGGCTGCCCCCGTCGTCCTGAGAAATGATCGTCGTCTCAAGGCATGCCTCCCGTAAAAGGGTTGCCGAAATATGTTGGCTCCGTTCGAGGCCGTCACCATGTCCACCGGACGGAAGCCGCCGGTCCGGTTCTTCCACCCCGGAGAACATATACCTGTTCGACACGCCGGGACCACGCCGGTTCCATCGTGTTCATGCGACCGGCGGCAGAAAGGGAAACAGTTCAGCCAGATCCCGCTCCGTGGGCCGTCTGCCGAAGGGACACACCTGGAATGCCTCGATCATCTCCATATCCCCCGCCGGGCCCGCGCCATACCGCTCGCGCGTGGCAGCCGTGAAGGGGTTTTTCATCCATTCCCTGAGAACGCCGTCCAGCCATGCCAGGCGCTCGTCATCCTTTTCCGGGACCTCGTCCAGGATGCCGAAGGTGAAGGGCAGCCATTCGAAGAACTGGGAGGGCATGAGCGAGAGCGCCTTCACTTTCCTGTCGAAGACATCGTCCACCGGCACGATCACATCCGGCCGGAAGGGCGCGGGCTCGGCGAACTCGTCCTGGAGATGGAAATACAGGGGATTCTCACGGAGCGCCGGGATGTCGGGCCGGACATTGGGCACGATCACCAGATAGGCGGTGTCCTGCACGAGGACGGCGGTGTTGCGGTGGTCCGGGTGGTAGTCCCAGGGACGGTGGCTCATGACGACGTCGGCGCGGAACTCCCGGATGATACGGATGAGCTGCTCGCGTATCGCCAGCTCCGGCATGAGGCGGCCGTCGTGATTGCCGAGGATCTCCCACTCTACACCGAGGAAGGCGTCCGCCGCCTCGATCTCGCGCCGCCGCCGTTCGGCCAGTTCCGCGGGCGGCATGGACATGTGGCCGGCATCCCCGTTGGTGGCCGAGACGAATTTCACCCGGTGGCCGGCGTCGATCATTTTCAGCGCCGTTCCCGCGGCGAAAAACTCGCAGTCGTCCGGGTGTGCGCCGATGACGAGCACGTTCATATGTAATGTCTCCCTGGTTTCGTGTGGTTGCCGATAGGTAGTATACTGCGAAGCGAGCGGCGGGAAAAGGGAAAGATGCTTCGACAGAACGGGGCTGTGCGAGACCCTCCTTGAACGCCTGTCGCCGTTCGGTCCTCCCACCGAGGGAGGACGGGATGATCCCGGCAGTCTCCGTTCACCCGCGCACGACCGCGATCACGCCGCCGCAGGATGAGAGCTGGCGGTAGGTCACGCGCCGGGCGGCGAGACGGGGCGATGCGAGAAAGCGGTCGGTGATGAAATAGCATTCGTCGTCCAATGCGCCGGATTCGGCTTCACGTCGGCGTTCGAGATCGGCCGCGGTCGGAAATATTATGTCCGCGATGACGAGGGTGGCGCCAGGAGCGAGGAGCGGCATGAGGCGGTCGATGAGATTGATCATGCCGTCGTCGGGGGAATGATGGAAGGTTTAGGCGGAAAGGACAGCGTCGAAGGAGCGCTCCGTTATCGCGCGGGGAAGATCGCGGGAGATGTCCGCCGCGGAGAGCCGTGCTTCTGGCATGGATTCCCGCGCGCGGGCGAGCATGGCGTTCGAGAAGTCCACGCCGAACACCGTCACGCCGTCGTCGTACAGCGGCCTTGTGAGGGTGACGGTGCCGATGCAGATGTCGAGCACCGTTGCGGGGCGGGCCTCCTTCACGAACGACCGTGCAAAACGAGGACGTTTCGTAGCCGTCGAAGGGAAAGGCGCTCTCGGCGTCATTTGCGCGCGTGTCGTCGTCGTAGCGGTCGGCCCAGGTGTCGAATGCGCCGGATTGCGGGATGTTCCGGTGGCCAAAGATATTCATGAGTGGGTAGTAACTTCAGTTCGATCGATCATGATAACGATTGAAATAGCAATAAAAGGAGAGGAGATATAAAAAAGGTAAAATGCAATCAAGGCTATATTATATATTTTGGAATAAATATTTTGTCTACGCAATGGATTACATAATTATCTGTCATACCAGCAATAAAATCAAAAACTATTTCTTCATTTCTCGTTTTCTCTAAATAATTCATATCAGATATGAAATCGCTGAAAGTGTCATACACATCATTCATTTTAATATTACTTATATTTGTGAATTTATCTGTTCGATTTATATCATCAAGTAATTGCTCAAATATTATGTTAATTGCGTTAGTTGCTTGTGTCTTATATTGTTCAACTTTCGGAGTGAGATATATTGATTTGTAATTATATTCTATTAACATTACTAAGTTTCTGTGCTTTTCTTCGGATAATGATATATAGTTTTTTTCTCGACTTTCTTTGATTAAATCAGTTATTAGAGTGTTAACAATCTCTTTGTTTCTATTACCTAGAGTTTTTGTTATTTCGGTTGGAATATCAGTTTCAGATTCAATAACTTTTGACGTTAGTCCATCCTCAAGGTCTCTGCCAGCATATGCAATTTTATCAATCATTCTGACGAGACAACCCTCCATTGTAAGGGGATTTTTTGCTTCTTCTTTAATCTTTATTTTTTCTAAGGTTTTATATCCTTTATGGGGTTTAATGCAAATATCATTTTTAAAGCTTTCTCCATTATGTGATACAATTCCATCTCTAACTTCATATGAAAGATTCAAGCCGGGATGATCGGATCGTTCAGTAAAACTAAGTTTGTCAACAACTTTTAATCCATGAACCTCATGATTAAAGGTAATGTCTAAATTATGTTTTTTAGACAAAGATGTTAAAACTTTTTCACCATGATGCCCAAAAGGAGCGTGTCCAAGATCATGCCCAAGTCCTATTGCTTCTGCAAGGTCTTCATTTAAGCCAAGCTGTCTTGCAACAGTTCTTGCCGCCGCGGCCACATACAAGCAATGTTCAAGTCTTGTACAAACATGATCATTTTGGACTAAAAAGAAAACTTGAGTCTTATGCCTGAGCCGCCTAAACGGTTGACTGTATAATATCCGATGACAATCACGTTGGAATGGTGTTCTATAGGGATCATCATTATCAAGATTAGGATCTAAGCGACCACGAGTTTTTGAACTATAAGTCGCTTCTGGATGAAATAATAATTTCTCTTCGTGATTCATTGCTTCCACCTGACAACTCATCAAAGATGTTTAATAATTCGCATGCAACTTTATCTTTATCTTTTTTGTATTTTTCAAGTATTAACCATATTTGTTCACCATAGTCAAGTGTTTTTTTGCAATTCAAGCTTTCTGGATAGCCTTTTTCGTATTCATTCGTTAATTGATGGGCTGTCGGAGGGATTTCATCTATGGATGTAACAATTTCAAAATTTGACAATCCGAGAATCATTGGATTGTCAGTGCCATTAAATGTTGAGCGTGAGTCATTCTTGTAAATAATAACGGGTATGTCAAAAGACCACGCTATTCCAGCTTCAACCATTGCACCTTCATCAGGAACTCTGCCATTGAGATTAACAACAATAGCCTGACTTGTTGAAACATGATAAACATCCAAGAAAAATACGGCTTTTGATAATAATAAGTTGATTTCCTTACTATTTGGATGGTACCGGTGCAAATATTTAGACAAATCTGTAAATTCAATTCCATCACGTTGAGGCAAGAAAGTCGTAAATCCATATTTTTCTAAAACTTGGGAAATATCAAACATTTCTTCTTTTTCTTTTTCGTTAAATAGAGGTCCGGCGCAATAGATTTTTGAATTTTTCATGATTTCAACCTTTGTCAATTTTATTAGACGTGTTTGTTACAATTTACACTGAAAAATATAAAATACAACAAAAAAATAAAAATATGCATAAGATAAAGTATTTTCATAGTTTGCAAAAACCGCGGCGAAAAACTCGCAGTCGTCCGGGTGTGCGCCGATGACGAGGATATTCATGGTGGGGCATCTCCTTCGATGCTATCGGGCGCGTACCGATATCTTATTGTAGTATACAGCTTGTAGTATACAGCGGAGGATGCGAAAGAAAAAGGGCGTTTTCACCTGGGCTGCGCATTACGCTGCCGGTGTCGTTCGTTTCATTGTTCTCCGGTACCGGTAATACAGCATCACCTCCGCCGCCACCCACGAAAAATTGAAGAGATACAGGGCGATCACCGGATTCAGCCTTCCCTCGGCGGCGAATTCCGCCAGCTTGAAACCGATGCCCGAGACATACCCGCCGAAGATGAACCACAAAAACACGATCGAGACCCCCTCGACCGTTTTCGACCGCCAGGTCTTCACCACCGCCGCGGGCCAGGACACACCCCAGCAGATGATCATCGCCGCCTCGAACAGCATCGCCGTGGAATCCATGCTCATGGAACCTTCCTTTCTTCAAACCGGTGAATTATCGTGACAGAACGGGGGAAATATAGCGGGTTCGGCGGGGGAAAGACAGCGGGTTCGGCGGGGGAAAGACAGCGGCAGTTGTAACTGGTATTACTTCTTTTTGACCTCCATCCGCAGCCACACGCCACCTTCCCCGTGCAGCGGAGAAGGAATGAGCGTCACGGGCCGGAAACAGTGTGCATATGGCAATCGGAGCGCCGGGGATACAAGAACAACAGCACTCCCGCCGTCACTTCACCAGCGTCATCCGCACCGTCTCATGGTGTTCCCCCGCCTCGACCACGCAGATATAGACCCCCGCGGCGCAGCCGCCCGCGTCCCACACGAGGCTGTGACGCCCGGCGTCGAGCGCGCCATCGTGCAGCACCGCCACCCGCTGGCCCGCGGTGTTGTAGACCGCCACAGCGGCGTGCAGGCGCTCGGGGAGGGTGAACGCGATGGTGGTCGCGGGATTGAAGGGGTTGGGGAAGGGTGTGGAGAGGGAGAAGGCTTCGGGCCGCCCGTTTTCGACAGGGACATCGCCGCCATGGATGGTGAATACGCCGTTCGTCGTATCCTGTATGGGACGCGATTCGGCGTCACTGATGCGGACAAGGCATTCAGTGGAATGCACCGGGGGAGGATTCCATCGATAATATCTTTGTTTGGCGTCCGTCGATTCCATGATGGTTTGCCATGTCGCGCCGCCGTCGAGAGAATAGTCCAGGGAAACGGACGATATGCCCGACGAGCTCCACATGATATCGATCCGGTCCTCGTGAAAATACTCTTTGCCGCTCAGGGGCGCAATCAGGGTGAGGACAGGGACGACCAATGAGCACGCCACCTCCGACACGACCGTCGAATCATCGTCGTCGATGATGCGCACACGACACTCCCATGCCTGGATATCGGGAACATCCCACTGGAAGGAACCGGCCGAAGGGTCGATGCCGGCCGCGAGGGTTTCCCACGTCTCCCCGCCGTCGGAAGAAAATTCCAGCGTCGCCGAATCCGTTTTCCATGAAGCCCATGTAATGGTATAGGGATAGCCCCTGGCGATGGTTTCGCGCGCCGCCGGCCGCGTGATATTCAGATATTTCCCGCTCTCCATCGTGAGCCTGCCGGAAATCGAATCGTGACCGAGATAAAAGACGCCGTTCCATCCACCGCCAACATCGCACCATCCGTTACAGTCATCTTTTTCCCTTTCCACCATATACAGCCCGTCATAGGGCGTTCCGCTGTCCACCACGAACGCGGCTTCCTTGTAGTCGGCGGTTTCACCGGCTCTCGCGAAAAATCCCATGCCCGTGCCGTCGGGGCCGTACATGCCGAAGGTGACCGCTCCCACGTCATAGGCGTTGAAAAGCGCAAATCCCTTGTCATCGGCGGAGATGGTGTACTTGTAGGGCCCCACGGTGTAATCGTTGCATACCCAGGGGGCGTGGGATGTCTCCTCGAAGTTCTTGTCGCCGGTGTAATCGCCGTTGCCGTTGGACCAGACAATGAAATCCGCCGGATCGCCCGTTTCCAGGAAGTGTGCGGGATCGACCAGCTGGTTCAGGCAGGAGCAGTGGCAGTTGAGATGGATCAGACCGTTGCGGGCGTGGGCGTAATTCGGGCCGCCGTTCACCTGCCCGCCCGCGTCCGCCGAAGACGGATCGCTCCACCACGGGGAGAGGTCGATACTGTCGACCAATGCGCCGTCGAAATCGTAGATGTAGAACTGCGCATCCGGAGAGCCGGAGGAGAGATGATTCTCGTCGGACGTGTAGAGATAGTCGCCGTCGCTGACCACGCCGAAGGAGCCGCCGCCGGAGCGGTCGTAGGCTTCCGCGCGGCCGTCCGTCCCGAAATCCGCCGCCGGTTCGGCCTCACCGCCGGGAACCCAGCGGTATTTCAGGATGCCGCCCTCGCCCCGTTCGTCGTTCCCCGCCCAGACATGGAAGAAATCGGGATCATGGGGATCGATCAGGGCTGTTTCGACGGCGCCCCGCGCCGGGATGGTCGCGCCCGTTTCCCATCCATCCGCGAGAGGAATCGCGGTCGTTTCGAGAAGCGTTTCGTCCAGGGGATCGTTGCCCACGGTCCACCGCCAGCCTGTGCCGTAATAGACCGGACGTTCGAGCGGCAGCCCCTCTTCGTCCCGTTCGAGGAACCGGCCGGTTGACGGGTGATCGTTCATCTTTTTCATTGAGCCCAGATTGTCGAAGGCCCAGAGGTAATAGGTATACTCGCCCGGGGGTATGTTCCTGTCGTCACCAAGCCAGTGGCTGGCGCGGCCGTCCCATTCGATGACATGATCCCCCGGCTCGAAGGAATGAAGGGAGCTGAAATACACGCAGGTGTCGATCTTGTTCACATAATGCCAGCCGAGATGGCCGTTCCGCACCTCGCCGATCGCGGCTGCCCGGTTCCTGCTGAAGATGCTGAACACGATCCCCGCGGGCGTGCCGCTGACCGTGACCGGGATTTCATGTTCGGCGTCCTCGAAATCCAGCGTGATGTGATCCGGCGCGTCGATCCTGAGCAGGGTGGGTGAGAATGGTTCGGCATGGACGGAGTGGGCCGCGGCCAGGAACAGCATAAACACTATGAGCAGGCGTCGCATATCATTCTCCTTGTCAAAGTTCTATTTCACCAGACGTAACCCCCCGTTTTTCGCCTGAAATAAATAATTCGAGGTTTTTCAGTTTCTGAACCGGGATTTTCAGGATTACGGGATGAACCACGATTAGAATCCTGTCAATCCTTGAATCCCATTAATCATGGTTCAAACGGCGGTCGGTCAA
>CAYNWJ010000209.1:0-7159 GCA_964400815.1 uncultured bacterium | reverse complement strand
TGAGATTACGGAAATAGATGGGCGCGCCGGCGTGCTTGCCCTGGAACCCGATGCGCCCTTCGGTGGGCAGCTCGGCGACCGGCCTGCTCAGCCAGGGCGGGATCTCGCTGCCGTCGGGATTGGTCTTCGCATCGGTCCAGAGGGTCATGTCCATTTCCGTCACCTGCCCGCCGTTCAGCAGCACCCATATCATGGAGCCGCGGCAGGTGACCGTCATGCGGTTCCATTCGCCGGGCCGTTTCACCATGCTCTTCGTCGGGGCCAGGTGTCCGAATATGGCGCCGCACTGCCAGGTTTCGGGACTGTTCGCCCACTGCTCGGCGAAATCATCGGCGATCTGCACCTCCACGGAGTTGGGAATCCAGTCGTCGATGTCCGAGCAGTGGAGGATCACGCCGCTGTTGGTGCCGTCGTCCGTTTTGAACTCGAGATCGAGAACATAGTCGTCATGGTCCCGGTCTGTCCAGATCGCCTGGTCCTCGGTGGCGGTGAGAACGCCGTCCCCGAAGCTCCAGATTCCCGGGGGATATACGGCGTTCGAGAGATCGGGGGCGAAGAGGGCGTCCCAGCTTGAGGAGTCAGGGTGTGACCGGGGCGGAATCTCCATTCCGCCGCAGGAGAGCAGCGGCAGCACGCAGAGGACGGCCGAAAGGGCGGCAACGATTTTTCGCATGGGATATCACCTTTCCGTGTGGAGATTCGAAATGTATATTGGTTTCAACATGGTATTCTATGATATTATGCATTCCTGTAACAACCAAGCGCAAAAACGACGAATGTTCTTCGATAAGTTTCGCCAGGAAAGGAGAAGCAGCATGAACCCCCCGGCCGCAGTGATCACGACGATTGTCTCCTTTCTCATCCTCACGGCCGCCGCGGACGACTGTCCGGCGCAGAATCGCCGCACAGTGGTCCTCGAAGGGAAACGGGGCGCGGTCACCGTCGATCTCGGCGGCGGAGGCATATCATCATTCGTCCTCGCGGGCGGCACGCTGAACCCCCTCCAGTGGCGCACCCCGGAACCGGGCGACACCGAGCCCCACAGCATGGGACATTTCATCTGCTTCGACCGTCTGGGCCGCTCCACGAAGGCGGAACAGGCCAACGGCATGCCCGGCCACGGGGAGGCGGCGGAAGTCGAATGGCGTCTCGATCAGCCGCCCGGGGCCAGTGACGGCGCGATCACGGCCGGGATGTCCTGCACGCTTCCCATCGCCGGGATGAGCCTGCACAGGTCCATGGTCCTCGCCGCGGACGCTCCCGTTCTCCATGTCACCGAGACCGCCCGTAACGACAACAGGCTCGGCAGGGTCTACAACCTCGTCCAGCATCCCTCCCTCGGCGGCCCCTTCCTGGACGGAGGCCTGATCATCGACAGCAACGCCGGCGCCGGATTCTGGGCGGGGAATCCCTTTCCAGAGCTTGCGGAACCGGTCATCAGCTGGCCGCGGTTCACCTTCGGGGGACGCATGGTGGACATCAGGCGGGTGGAAGCCGAACAGGAACCGGCCGTGGTGAATTTCATCTTCGACGACGGCGCAGGGCACGGCTGGGTGACGGCGTCCAATCCGCCGAAGGGGCTCATGATCGGCTATATCTGGCGGACAGCGGACTATCCGTGGTTCCGGGTTTGGCGCAGGAACGGGAACGGCGGCCCCGTGGCCAGGGGCATCGAGTTCGGCACCACCCCCCTGCCCCTTCCCTTCGAACAGGTCATCGCCACACGGGAGATATTCGGGCGCGCAGTCTATGACTGGCTGGACGCGGGCGGAGAGAAAACACGGAGCTACACGGCTTTTCTTTTGGAGATCCCCGGAGACTACCGGGGGACGGAGGAGGTCGCCATCGAGGACGGCGTCATCGTGGTGCGGGAATATGGCGGTGAGCCCGGACGCTCCCTGATCGCGGGAAAGATCCCGCACGTGGACTGACGCCGCCCGGACGGGCGTACGCGAAATTTACTACAACAGAACAGGGGACGGGAATGGAGTACACCATCGAACTGATTTTCGAAAACGGGGATTTCACTCTGTTCAGGTCGAGCACGGGGCTCTGGTTCACGCAGTCGGCGGAGACCGGAGAGCTGACCTTCATCTCCGAACGGGAGGCGATCGAAACGGTGTACGCCGCCACCGGTGACATGGAGGAGACGTGCTCCCTGCTCGGCGGCGGGAATGCTGGCCGGGAAACCGTTGCCGCCGAAGAAACCGGGCCGGCCCTTCCCTTCGAGGACATCGTCCGGTTCGACGACAGCGCCGTCAGGACCATCTTGACCAATATCGACATTTCCGATCTCACCACGGCCCTGGCCGGAGCGCCGGAAACGGTGCGGCGCCGCATCTATGACAACATCTCGGACCGTGCCCTGCCTGTCATGAAGGAGGATGTCGGGCGCGCCGGGGACCTGCCGGAAAGCGACATCGAACAGGCGCAGGACCGCATCATGACGGTTGCGCTCCGTCTCGTGGAAACGGGAAAGATCTCCATGAGCGGCGGGCCGCGCGGCGATTGACGGTCATTTCAAACACCCGGAATCTCATCCCCTGAGAAGCCGGATATCACCGTAGGTTTTCATGCCGTTGACATTGAGATAATACCGGTAGGCTCCCGCCGGATGCTTTCCCGTGTCCCAGTTCGCCAGATGAACCCCGGCCGCGCGGAAACCGTCAACCGGCACATCCACCACCGTCCCCTCGTCGTCCATGATCTCCAGACGGGCGAAGCCGCTGGCGGGCAGCCGGTATTCGATGGGAGCGCGGCGGTTGCCGGGATCGGTCATCATGCCCGGCAGGGCCAGCACCCCGGGACGGCCGGGGCGTCCGGCTGGTTCCTCGCCCAGGATATCATAGTCGAAGGGCTCGTCCACGAGATGGTACGGCGGCTCGCCGTCCTTTCCCAGGTAATATGAGAGAAGCGGTGTCCGGTCGAGCGCATCCAGCGGCGTGAACACAGCCTCGCCGTCATCCCAGACATAGACGGGGATTTTACGGGGATCGACGACCTTCATCATTTTGCGCTCCATGGCGACGTGAAAGAAACCGAAGTTCCCCGGCTCGTGCCCGCCAAGCCAGAAGCCGACACTGTCCACCAGAAGCGGGTCCTTTCCGAAGATGACGATGTTGCACATGTAGTCCTTCGCCTTGCCGGTCCGGGAGAAACCCACGATGCCATAGTCGTGGTCCTTCTCGAAGGGATGGGGGCCGGCGTCGCTCGCGGTGCCGTCCCGGCCGTAGATGCCCTCAACCACGTGCAGGGCGCATGGAAGCGAGGAGATATTGTCCAGCGTGCGCGCCGTCCAGGTCTCCTGGGTGAACCCGCCGCCCCATTCGATGTTTTCCAGGTCCTGTCCGGGAAAACGCCCGCTGACATCATACCGTTCACCCGGCTTGTCCCACCGGGGGATGATCCCCTCGCGGAGATGGCGGCTGTACATGGCGCGCACCCGTTCCTCTGCGTCGCCGTACTGGTTGTCCGGGAACAGGTGGGGAAGCCCGAAGGAATTGCAGAAACGCTGGTAGTTGTCCACCGTTGAACCCTGGAGGTTCTTGCAGGCGAGGGTCATTCCCATGTAGTGGGCCTTGAACTTGGCGATGTTCAGCATCCAGGAGCCCGGCTCATTGAGGGGTGCGAGATGGGGAATGCGCTCGAAGACCACTCCGTCGCGAACCTCCGTCCAGGTGTAGTCTCGGCCCTGCTCGAGCTTCTCCATGGGGGCGCCCAGGTCCATCCTGAGGTCGGCGCCCAGTTTTTCGGCGATGTCGGGATAGGGGTAATATCTGAGATTTTCGATACGGTTCGTTTCGCGCATGTGGATCTGGGAGCCGTCCACGCCGAACTCGGTGATCGCCTCGAACATGCCCTCGACGAAACAGGGATCGGATGTGGTGCCGATGTTCTCCTCGAGGGGCTTGTCCGCCGGATTGCGGGGTGTTTTCAGGTTCGGCTTGACCGGGATGGTCACATTAACCGGGACCCCGGATTCGTCGCGCCGGACGAACACGCTCCGTCCGAATCTGAGCCCTTCGCGTTTCTTCGCCCGCGAGTCCATCTTGCGTTTGACGTTTGTTTTCATGACGAACACCGCTTCCGGATGCCTGTCGATGAAGGGATGCACGCCGAAATATCCGCCCGTCCGGCGGCGGGCTGAAAGGGCTGTCACCGGCACGCTCATGCCGAGCGCGGCCGCCGTACCCCGTTTCATGAACTCTCGCCTGGAAATCATGTGGACCTCGTCGTCAGAACGTTTGGAACCGGAACACAGGTGGCATAACGAAGGATGAAGATACTCAATAACTCCTTGCGGCGCAAGAGGCGGGAATACATTGTCAACCCTCTGTCCACCGGCAAACTCATGAATTTCGGCGGCATTCAATTGCCGTACCGTGATGCTCGGGATTACAGGATGGACCACGATTACAATCCTGTCAATCCTTTCATCCCTTTAATCATGGTTCAAGCGGAGGAAGGTCAATCATCATTCTTCCATCCAAGACATTATCGGTTATTTGCGGTTCTGACACTTATTGAAACCGGCTCATTACTGTCCGGAGAATGGTTCAAAGATGATTGTAATTCGTTGCAGAAAACTCACCCCCGCGATGAAGGTATTTGGTATTCTGTTGTTTTTACAGCGCTTCCCCCTCTCTTTTTCAAAAGAGAGGGGTCCGGGGGGTGAGTTTGATTCGGCTGATGGCGGCACTCTATCCCGAAGTGAATCGAAAAAGCCCGCCTGAAATATTTATGTCATTATTTATTAGGAACATATGACGCATGATGCAACCAATTAACCGGACACCATTGACTCAATAACTCCTTGCGGCGCAAGAGGCGGGAATACATTGTCAACCCTCTGTCCACCGGCAAACTCATGAATTTCGGCGGCATTCAATTGCCGTACCGTGATGCTCGGGATTACAGGATGGACCACGATTACAATCCTGTCAATCCTTTCATCCCTTTAATCATGGTTCAAGCGGAGGAAGGTCAATCATCATTCTTCCATCCAAGACATTATCGGTTATTTGCGGTTCTGACAATTATTGAATCCGGCCAGTTCATCGAACATCCTTTTCCATTATCCGGGATTCAGACGAAATACCGCAGCACGATTGTGGTATCGCCCCCTTACCCGATATCATATCTCTCACTGCACGGAGAAGGCGGCGGTAAGCTCATCCCCGTTTCAATCGACATCCCGGGAAAGGAAATGTTTCAACCAGTTCACCGAGAGTCTGACCGATTCCGGCGAGGGAGAATGGCCGGTCCGGTGATTGTAATACCCGATGTTCAATGCTTTCCCGAAAAGGGCATACACCCCGCGGGCGGCGTTGATATACGGCCAGCTTTCATTGGTGTCGTATTCGTCCCCCCCGATGAGCAGGAACGGGCGCGGGGCCATGAGGGCGAGAAGCTCGTGGTGGTCAACCTTGGGATCGATGCCGGATATGAAATCCCCGTAATACCAGAAATCGTCATAGTTGGAGAAGGACAGGCCCATGCCCGGTTCGGACGCGACCGCAACCGTGATGCGCTCGTCCAGCGCGGCGGCGTAGAGCGCCATCTTTCCGCCGAGGGAATGGCCGATGATGCCGATGGAACGGTGATCGGCCTGCGGCAGAGTTTCGATATAATCCACCACGCGGCGGGCGTCCCACACCCATTTGCCCAGTCCCGTACAGCCGGGGTGGCGCAGCACGAGGTTCGCCACCGCCTCGCCGTACTGTTCACCGTAACTCTCCCCGAACCACCTGACGGCGACGACGATATACCCCTCGCGCACCATTGAATATGCGAAGGAGCGAACGCCCGGCGGCCGGAAGGAGCGCCCGCCCAGGTTCAGCCCGGCGGGGACATCCACATCGTAATAGGGCGCGATCACCACCGGCGTCGGCGTGCGCACGGGATAGTCGGGAAGCATCAGGAAAATCTTCTCCCCGAAATCCCGCTCCACCTGAAGGTACATCAGCCTGCCGGTCCAGCAGTCACCGCGGACGGTGTGGATCAGTTCGACGGTTGGCGCGGGCGGTTCCTCCCCGATGTCGCCCAGGTATCCTTCCCAGCGCTCCAGGATGCGGGCGCGGCGGCCGTCCCACGCATCCCGCGTTTCGATCAGCCGTCCCGTTCCATCGGAAAGCAGCGGAGAGAGACTGCCGGCCCCCTCGAAACCGTCGGGGATGTCATTATAGGGAGCGAACCACCCGGCGTCATCGGCGGGACGGGAAGATGAAGGACGACCGACACTCCTGCAGAGCCTGAACCCCGTGAAGCGGCTGCGGTGGTCCGGACGCATCGACGAGCGGTATCCCCGGCTCCAGCTGTTGAGCATGCTGATATACGACCCCCCGCGGATGATGCGGGCGGCGCCCCATGAAGGCCCGCGGGGATTGGTGGAAGGCATCGGCGCTTCGCCTGCGGGATTGTACCAGTCGGCGCACCACTCCCACACGTTTCCCGTCATGTCGTGAAGACCATGGGCGTTCGGCTCGAGGCTCCCGGCCGGAAGCGTGCCTTTTTCCCCGAGGGAGCGGGCGAGCGCCTTCACATCCTTCGTGTCGGCGGAACCGAGGTGGGCATACCGCCGGATGTCATCGCCTCCCACACCTCCCGCAAGGCTGTCGGCGAGGCTCCATTCGGCGTCCGTGGGCAGACGGTAGCCGGACGCCTCCGGATCGAACGAGCCCGAGGAAAGGTCGTAACAGGGTTCCAGCCCCTCCATCTCGCTCTTTTCGTTACAGAAGCGGACGGCGTCCCACCAGGTGACGTTCTCCACGGGACGGCCGGCGCCCCGGTGGAATGACGGATTGAACCCCATGACTTCCTCGAACCCGGCCTGGGTGACTTCGGTCACAGCGATGGAGAAGGCATCCACCCGCACATCGACCGGCACCCCGGTGACCGCGTCCACGACCGTGTATTCCGTAGCGGGAATGGTGACGAAATCGGCCGCTTCGGCGCGGGGATTCATAGCCAGCAGAAGCAGTGATGCTGACAGGAACAATCGCGGAATTTTCATGGTATCCTCTTTCTGGAATCCGGTTATCAAGTTATTACTCCGGTGACAAAATACCTTTGGACTGAACTCGGAGGTAGTAAACCGATGACACAATAACCCCTCCGCCATTGCATGGCGCCTCCCCTGACAGGGGAGGCAGGCACTGCG
>CAYNWJ010000208.1:0-7163 GCA_964400815.1 uncultured bacterium | reverse complement strand
CGAAAATCCCGGTTCAGAAACTGAAAAACCTCGAAATATAAGTTTGTGCTGGAAAATGGGGGATTGCCCGCGGCGTGGATGCGGTTGACACCGTGCCAACGAATATGGTATATATGGGGTATCAGCGATAGTGGTGAGTGCTGTCCAATATGGGCGCACACGCATATCGACAGCACAGGGGCGAGGTGTTCATGGCTTTGGGGAATGGTCTGCCGAAGGGGCGCGTGGTCTCCATCGATGCTCTTCGCGGGTTCGACATGTTCTGGATCATCGGCGGTGACGCCCTCGCCAGAAACGTCTGCCTCTGGATAGGCACGCCGGCGGCGCTCTCCTTCGCGGCCCAGTTCCATCACGCCGACTGGCACGGGTTCAATTTCGAGGACCTGATCTTTCCGCTGTTCCTCTTCATCATGGGCGCGAGCATGCCCTTCTCCATCACCCGCAGGCTCGAACGCGGCCAGTCGCGGCGGGAGATATATCTCCACATTTTCAAACGCACGGCGATCCTGCTCCTTCTCGGCCTCGTCTACAACGGCCTCCTGCGATTCGATTTCGACCATCTCCGTTACGCCGGCGTGCTCCAGCGCATCGCACTCTGCTATTTCTTCGCCGGGCTCATCGTCATGGGAACCGGGATCAGGGGGCAGGCGGTCTCGGCCGGGCTGATTCTGGTCCTCTACTGGGCGGCGTTCCTCGTGTTCCCCGTGCCGGGTTATGGCGCGGGTGATTATTCGCCGCCGGGGAATTTCGCCGTCTACATGGATTTCAAATTCCTCCCCGGAAGGCTCAATCATTTCGGGGACAGTCTGTACGGCGATACCACCGGTTTCATCAGCACGGTGCCCGCCGTGGTCTCGACCCTCCTCGGCGTCCTGAGCGGCCACCTGGTCAAATCATCCCTTCCGGGCATTCGAAAGGTCGCTGTTCTGGCCGCCTCCGGGATCGCTTCCCTCGTTCTGGCCCTCGCCTGGAATCCGCTGTTTCCCATCAACAAGCACATGTGGACCAGCTCCTTCGTGCTGTTCGCCGCCGGGTGGAGCTTCCTGTCGTTCGCGCTCTTCTACTGGATCATCGATGTTCGGGGCTGGAGGTCATGGGCGTTTCCCTTCGTGGTCATCGGCCTCAATCCCATCACCATCTATGTGGCCCAGCGGCTCTTCGATTTCGACATGATAGCCCGGCCCTTCGTCTCGGGTGTCATGCGGTACATGGGCTCCTTCGCGCCGGTGTTCTGGGTTATGAGCGTGTTCGCCGCCAAATGGCTTTTTCTCTATTTCCTCTACCGCCGGAAGATATTCCTGAAGGTGTGAGGCAAATGAATTCCGCGCCGGCCGCATGCTCTCCGCAGCGGTGCGCATGAAAAACCGGTAATCACGTTACATAAGCATGCATCTATGCGTCACGATACCCCCCTCCGGACTTCGTCCTCGTCCCCCTCACAGGGGGACCCATGTTCCGCCGACGCTTGCCGTACCTGCCCCCCTGTCAGGGAAGGTGTCACGCCAGTGACGGAGGGGTTATACAATCGTTTTCCAGCTCTGATCAAGTACCCGTGTCTCACCAATATAATTCTTGGCTTACGGAACTGGATACCCGGGATAAAAAAACGGGAGGCCATCCCGCACCTCCCGCGTTTCCACGATAGTTTACATATGCCTCACGACGCCGCTTCCGACAGAATCTCGTACATCCTGCGCGCCACGATCTCCTCGTCGCCGGGCCTGAGCTGATAGGGCATGATCTGCGGGCGGCGTCCTCCGGCCTGCACCTTGATGCGGGGATAACCCGACAGCAGACGGTCATGGAACTCCTCGTCAGTAATCTTCACCCTCGACCGGTCCCATGAAATTGCCAGCCGCGGGGCCACATTCGACGGCCGTTCGGGGTGGACGACCTCGGTTGTGACAGTGGGAATGCGTGTGACCATGTCCGTGACGACACCGAGCATGCGTTCCCATTCGGCATATTCCGCGTCGTGGTCCCTGCCCTTCAGCCACAGGTCCAGGGCGGTGAGGACGCCCATGATCTCCTCCTTGCCAACCTTCATGGTCCTGCCGATGCCGCCGAAGGGCGACATGTTGAGGGACGCGGCGCTGATCAGGTCCTTCCTTCCGAGCAGGAGTCCGGCGCTCTGCGGGCCGCGCAGGCATTTTCCGCCGCTGTACGTCACCAGATCGGCGCCGGTTTCCAGATAATGATTGGGCACGTTCGGTTCCTCTGCGGCGGCGTCGACCATGGTGGGAACACCGTGCGCACGGGCGATCCTGATGATGTCACGGTAGGGGATGTCGCCGCCGTCGGGATTTCCGGGACGGGAGACTTCGCCGAGAATGTAGACGATGGCGGTGTTCTCCCCGATCATGTCCTCCATTTCACCGGTGGTGGCGGGACGCTTGAGTTCGAGTCCCACCATGCGGCAGGCGGCGTCATGATAGCCCGTGTAGTGGCGGGCCGGGATGATGGCCTCGCTCTTCATGCCGGTGGTGTCGGGAAGCTGCGCCATTTTCTGACGGTCGTCCCCGGCCACGCAGGCGGCGGTCGAGACATAGATGGCCCCGGCTGCGCCCGATGTGACGCAGCCCCATTCGGCGCCGGTCAGGTCCGCGAGCCGCTTGCCGACGCCTTCGATCAGCTCGGGGAAATAGATGTATTCGGAATTGGCCCGGTGCATGGCTTCCATGACCTCCGGCGGCATGAGCGATCCGCCCAGCATGGTGATGGTGCCCCAACAGTTGATGATGGGCTCGACGCCGATGGTTTCATAGGTCGTGACCGGTACCCTGAGTTCAGACGCCGCGGCGTCTGTTCCGCGCCCGAGCATTCCGCCCGCGGCCGCCATGCCCGTTCCCCTGATAATGTCCCGTCTGTTCGGCCATCCCGGTTTCCGTGCGCTATTTTCGCCGTAATCCCGTGTGTTCATGATCCCCCCTCCGCATATTATTGTGATGGGCCTGCGAATGTTTCTCGTGAGTGCCGCAAGAAGCCTGTACTCATGCCCAAGGTTGTATTAACTTCTATATACCATCTTCGTCTCCGCGGGTCAAGTCCATGTCAACCGGACAGTTTTAGATTTTTCGCTTTCTTGCCGTGTGTGAGTGTATTTCCGATTTCTGCTTGCTTCCGGGGCATATTTTAGGTACTTTTTCAACCTGTGGCGGCACGAGCCGGCCACGGAAAGGAAAGGCTCATGACGCGGAAAACATCGGTTGTCATTCATATCGACGAATCCCTCTGCAAGGGCGTGGAGGGCTGTGGTCTCTGCATCCATGTCTGCCCCAGACAGGTCTATGACCGGGCTGAACGGCTCACCGACAAGGGGCGCCGCCCTCCCGATCCTGTACGGCTGGAGGACTGCACGGATTGCGGACTGTGCATGATGTTCTGTCCCGATCTCGCAATCGTTGTGGATTCCGGCGAATAACCGAGCATTCATTTCTATCATACACCATTCCGGGGGTAATCATTGCAGTGTGAACGTGTCCTGACCGGCCGCCATTTCATGCAGGGGAACATCGCCTGCGCCGAGGGAGCCATCGCGGCTGGATGTTCCTTCATGGCCGGCTATCCCATAACCCCGGCGACCGAAGTGGCCGAACGTCTCGCCGCGCGTCTGCCCGCCCTGAAGGGAACCGACGGCGTCTTCATACAGATGGAGGACGAGATCAGCTCCCTTGCCGCGGTCATCGGCGCCTCCTGGACCGGAAAGAAGGCCATGACCGCCACCAGCGGCCCCGGTGTGAGCCTCATGCTCGAGCACGTGGGATACGCTGTCGGCACGGAAACCCCCTGTGTCATCGTCGATGTGCAGCGCGGCGGCCCCACCACGGGCATCCCCTCGGTGGAGCTCCAGGGCGACGTCATTCAGGCGGGCCACGGGTCCCATGGCGAATATCGCATGATCGCGGTCGCTCCGTCATCGCCTCAGGAGATGTTCGATCAGACCGTCCTGGCCTTCAATCTCGCCGAACGCTACCGTACGCCCGTCTTCGTGCTTGCAGACGCTTTCGTCGGACACATGCGCGAGGAGGTGGTCATTCCGGGTCCAGACGACATACCCATCATGAATAGAACCGTCCCCGAGTCCTTCACCGCCGGAGAGGACCAGGGATTTCTTTCTGTCGATGTGGCGCCGATGCCCCTTTTCGGCCGCGGATTCCGGAGCCATGTCACATCCTCCTGCCACACGGAAACCGGCATGCGCAACGTGACAGACGCCTCGGCCCTGGACAACTTCATTCGCAAGCTCTGCGGCAAGATAGACTCCCACCGGGACGAGATTGTCCTGGTGGAGGACGACACCCGCGACGCCGAGATAGCGGTCTTCGCCTATGGCACCGTCTGCCGTGCGGCGAAGACGGCGGTTGATGCGGCCCGTAAAGAAGGCATTTCCGCCGGCGTTTTCAGGCCTGTCACCGTCTGGCCCTTCCCCGACAGGGAGATCGCGGAACTGTCCCGGCGTGTGAAGGCCATTCTCGTTCTGGAAAACAACCTCGGCCAGCTCCTGCATTATGTGCGCTCGGTCGCCGAGTGTCCGGTTCACTTTCTCGAGCCAAAGACACTCGGGACCCTCCACGATGTCGGCCGTGTGGTCTCAGCCCTGAAGGAGGCGGCGAAATGAGCGCGACGCATCCGCTTCATCACTACATCCGTCCTTGGGCGATACGGACAGCGAACTGTCCCGGCTGCGGCAACGGCATCCTCACGCAGGCATTCCTCCGGGCCGTAAAGGAAGAGGAGATCGACTTCGACGATTTCGTTTTCGTTTCGGGCATCGGCTGCGCCGCCTGGATACCGAGCCCCTATTTCGACGCCGACACGCTGCACACCACCCACGGCCGTCCCATCGCCTTCGCCACCGGGGTCAAGCTCGCCGCGCCCGACAGACGGGTCGTGGTGATATCCGGCGACGGCGACCTCCTGGCCATCGGTGGCAACCACTTCATACACGCGGCCCGGCGAAACATCGACATGCTGGTGATCTGCGTGAACAATGGTATCTACGGCATGACAGGCGGGCAGGTGGCCCCCACGACACCCATGGGGCTCAAGACCATGACCAGCCCCTACGGCAGCATCGAGAATGTGTTCGACATCTCGGAACTGGCGAAGGCGGCGGGCGCGAGCTTCGTGGCGCGGTGGACGGTCCATCAGACACGCCAGATCACCAAGACCGTCCGCAAGGCCCTCAATCGAAAAGGATTTTCCCTCGTCGAGATCATCAGCCACTGTCCCGTCCAGTTCGGCAGGAAGACCGGGATGGGTTCGAGCACGAAGATGCTCGACTGGCTCAAAGACATCTCCGTTCCGGCCAAGAAAGCCGCCGGCATGAGCCCTGATGAGCTGGAGGGCAAGGTCGTGGTCGGTGAATTCGTCGATATCGAAAAGCCCATTCTCACAGAGGAACTCGCCCGCATGCGGAACGGGCTCCGGGAGGCTGCCGATGCCGAGAACTGAAATCCGAATCGCCGGGTTCGGCGGACAGGGTGTGGTGCTTTCCGGCGTGCTTCTGGGCAACGCCGCCGTGCTCCATGACGGCAAGCATGCCGTGCAGACCCAGACCTACGGCGCAGCGGCCAGGGGCGGCGCCGCGCGGTCCGATGTGATCATCGATGATTCACCCATCGTCTATCCCCAGGTGACCGCGCCCGACATCATGATCGCCTTCACCCTGGAGGCCCTGAACAAGTACAGCGGGGATCTCAGGCCGGATGCGATGCTGATCCTGGACCGCGATCTCGTCCGTCCGCCGGAGGGCACCGGTTTCGACATACGGCTTGTCCCGGCGACGGCCGAGGCATCGGACCGGTTCGGCCGGAGCATCGTGGCGAACATGATCATGCTCGGGGCGCTCGTGGGGATCACCGGAATCGTGAGCGGAGAGGCGCTCAAACGAGCCATCGAGGCGGGTGTTCCGAAGGGGACCGAGCGTCTCAATCTCGACGCCTTCGATCATGGTGTCGTCCTCGCCAAGGACGCCGATAGCGCCTGAAGAAGCTTCATCCCGGCCCATCCGCAGGAATACAATTCACACCGACACAGGCGCCCGTTCGGCGCGGGAGCAAGCCATGCGGCTGCACGAATACGAGGCTGCCGATATCTTCGAATCCGCGGGGATACGCTTTCCCCGGAGAGGTGTGGCGTCATCTCCTGACGAAGCCGCGAAGATCGCCGCCGACATCGGCGGTCAGGTGGTCGTCAAGGCCCAGGTGCTCGTGGGAGGCCGTGGACTGGCCGGGGGCATAAAAACGGCCGGTTCTCCCGATGAAGCCGCGGAAGCCGCCGCCGCGCTCCTTGCCGGAACGGTTAAAGGACTCCCTGTGTCCTCCGTTCTCGTCGCGGAAAAACTCCCCGTCGCCGAAGAACTCTATCTGGGCGTCACCATCGACGGCAACCGCGGCAAGCCCGTCGCCATCGTCAGCACAGCGGGAGGGATGAGCGTGGAGCAGGCCGCCCTCCGGCACCCCGAAAAAATCGCCGCTACCACTGTCGGTGCCGGCCGGGGACTCATGCCGTTCGAGGCCCGCGGACTCTTCATCGAGCTGGGATTCACCGGCCGGAAGCTGATCTCCTGCGCCGGTGCTCTTCACGGACTCTACAGCGCATTCAGCTCCCATAACGCCCTCATCGCCGAGATCAATCCCCTCGCCGTCCTCGAGGACGGAAGCATCGCCGCGCTCGACGCTGTTCTGGAGGTGGACGACTCCGCCCTGTCCAGGCTCGGGGACCGCGTTCCGGACCGTATCGAACGCATCGACAACGACCTCGAACGCCGGGGCCGCAGTATCGGGGTGACCTATGTCGATCTCGACGGCGACATCGGCATCATCGCCTCGGGGGCGGGGCTCGGCATGGCAACCATGGACATCGTCGCCCGCCGCCTGAAACCGGCCAACTTCCTGGAAACCGGCGGCGGCATCACCGACGATCTCCTTCATGACACCATGGACCTCATGCTCTCCAAACCCGGGCTCCGCGCCATCCTCATCAACATCTACGGCGGCATCAATCCCATCCACGAGGGCGCCAAGGGTGTGGTGCGCTACATCCGCGAGAACGGCGTCACCATCCCCGTCGTCGCCAAGGCCCTCGGAAACCGTCAGGAGGAAACCTGGGACATCCTGCGCGCCGGCGGCATTTATGTTAACGATACGGCCGCCACCGAG
>CAYNWJ010000207.1:0-7168 GCA_964400815.1 uncultured bacterium | reverse complement strand
ATGGGGGTGCTGAACGACCTCATCCGCGCAGGCGACCTGCCCCGGCCGAAACGCACCATACGCTGCTGGCTGGGCTTCGAGAAGTACGGCTCCAACGCCTTCATCTCCCACAACATGGACCGTCTCCACCGGACCGTCGCCTGCGTGAATGTTGACACTCCCGTGGGGGACTATGACCTCTACCGCACCTGCCTGAGCATCTCGCGCAATTTCAACGCCTGTCCATCCTTCACGGACGCCGTCTTTCCCGAGATCGTGGGACGCTACTATGACGGGCATTCCCCCTGGAAGCTCTGGCATGTCATCCCCTTCCGGGGCGGGCAGGACAACATCTGGGGCGAGCCCATGATCGGCGTGCCCCTCAACGCCATATCATACAAATCGTGGGGACACCTCCATCACAACTCCATGGACACCATCGAGAAAGTCGATCCCCGCACCATCCGGGAACTGTCGCTCCTCAACGCCGTCTATATATATTACATGGCCGACGCCGGGTTCGGTGACCTCGACCGGATTGCCGGACTGACCCTCGACGACGGCAGACGGGCGATCCTCGACGCCGCGGAGAGGGCCCGCGACCGGCTTGCCTCGGCGGACGATGGGGCGGCCCTGGGGAAGGCCATGGCGGACGGTCTCCGGGATATCGTGTATTACACGGACCTGCGCCGTGCCGCCATGATGAGCATCGCCGGAATCGTGGAGGAATCACGGCGCGGCGAGGCGGAGGACATGCTCGGGGATTATTGCGGAAAGCTCGAGGATTTCGGAAAGACCGTCGCCGATCAGTTCGAGGATTCGGTGAAGGAACGGGCGGACCGGCTGGACGTCGGGATCGAAAAGCCGCGGCGCAGGCCCACCCCCCGCGAGGAGGAGATGGCGTCCCTCGTTCCCGTTCGTAACGTCTTCGGCACCATCACCCTCGAGGGGATACCCCCGGAGGAGTGGGAGGAGGTCACATCCCCGCCCCGCTGGTGGAACGCCGGCAATCCCGCCGCGGCCTCGTGGTTCTGGTGCGACGGCAAACGCAGCCTGCTCGATATCCGCGAACTGGTGGAGATCGAGGCGGGGCGGACCGTGGGGAATTTCGATCTGGTGAGCTATTACCGGTTCCTCGAGCGCCACGGCTATGTGACATTCGCTGAATAGAAATAATACGCTGCGCCGGCACGGTGCGCGTATGGCGCCTTTCAACCGATACATACGAAAAAGGAGTGAAACAATGTCGGAAAAGAACTATCGCACTTCAATGGCATGGACCGCGCCCCTGGCGCTTGTTGTCGTCGCTCTTCTGGCGATGTCGGTGTTTTCGGGCTGCGGCCCCTCATCCGATGTCAAGGCCGGCATGGCGGAGAAGGTCATCACCCCGCCGGTGGGCATGAACATGTCCGGCTACCGCCGCGAGGGACCCTCCACGGGCGTACATGACGATCTCTACGCCCGCAGCATTGCGATCGAGGACGGCAACGGGGACAGCGTGCTGCTCATGACCCTCGGTCTCATCAATCTCGCCGAGCGGAACATGGATGAAATCCGCAGCCGGATCAGCGGCCAGACCGGCATCGAGGAGAAGAACATCGTCATCAGCTGCACCCACACCCACTCCGGGCCCTCGGTGCCCCGCGATTCGGACTACGAGAAATCACTCATCGAAAACTGCGTGGCAAGCGGTATCGAGGCGTGGAACAACCGCGAACCGTCGTTCGTGGGCGTGGGTTCGACCGTCTGTCTCGATCTGGCCCAGAACGACCGTCGGATGAGATACGGCGGTCTGCATCCCGATCCCGAAGTGGGAATCATCAAGGTCGAGAACCTGAAGGGGCGTATCACCGGCGTGGCCTTCGTCTTCGGCTGCCATCCCTCCACCCTGGACCTCCACAATCTCGAATTCACCGAGGACTGGCCCTATTTCGCCATCAATGGCATCAAGGAACAGATCGGCGAGGACACCTGGGTGGCATATTTCCAGTCCGCCCAGGGAGATGTGAAAATCGGTTATTCGGCGGAGCTCTCCGCGGTGGGCGCAGACATGAAAGGGCTCAGGAGCTTCTGGTTCGCCGAGCACAAAGCCTCCCACATGACCTGGGCCGTTCTCGAGGCCCTGGACGACATCGAGACTTCGGGCACGCTGACGGTCGACGCAACCAGCGGATACTATGACTTCCCGCTCAGGGAGAGCTATCCCATTTCCGCCGCCGAGGCCGAGCGCCGTGACAAGGAGGCCCGCGCCAGGCTCGAGGAAATGGAGCAGAAGGCAGACAGCATCGGCAAGCGGGTCCTCGACGAATACCGCGTGGACGTCTTCCTCTCCGGCCTCACCCTGGGATGCGCGCGCTGGGTGGAGAACAACCCCGACCCCGAACCCCTCACCATGCTGCTCCAGTCGGTGCGCATCGGGGACGCGGTGTTCACCACCTTCCCGGTGGAGGTGTTCACCGAGATCGGCAAGTCGGTGAAGGACCGTTCCCCCGTGGACAAGACCTTCGTGATCGGCCTGGCCAGCGGCCACGGCGGCTACATGCCCACGGCGGCGGAATATCTCGAGGGCGGATATGCCGCGGTCATGACACGGTACAGCCCGAAATGCGAGCAGGTGCTCATCGATTCCTCGCTCGAGCTCATCGGCAAGGTCAGCGACCAGTAGTGATATGGCTCGTCCGCCGCAAAAGGAAACCCGGCCATCCAGTTCAGCAAGCAACGCAGAATAACGTCAAGACACAGGTGCTTGAAACAGAACTGGCAGACGATTATACAACCCCTCCGTCACGGGCGTGACACCTCCCCTGAGAGGGGAGGCAGGTACGGCAAACGTCAGCGGTACGAGGACGAAGTCCGGAGGGGTGTCAAGACACATGGCTGCATGCTCATGTAACGTGATAACCGGCAAAAGAAGATCCGGGTATCCAGCTAAGTAAGCGTCCATATACGTTGATCTGGACCTAAGGCCCCCTCTCCCCGGCCCTCTCCCCCAGAAGGGAGAGAGGGAGCCCGGCCCGTGGTGCTTTTCCTTCTCCCGCTAAGGGGGAAGGTGGCGCGAAGCGACGGAAGGGGGCTTTGCAGAGAACCGCTGAATCATGTCTTGCTTACTGAACTGGATAACCGGCAAAAGAAGAAGAAACGAAGCTGAAAAACCGTCCCGAAGGAGGTCGAATGTCGAGAGCCCGATCGAGCAGGAGCATGTGTGTTACGGCGGGCGTCGTGTGGGTGCTTGCCGCCGCCCTGACCGGAACGGCCCTCGCCGCATGGAACATGAGCGAGGATGAACGCCGGAGGCAGAACGACCGGTATGACCGCATGAACCTCCGGGAGAAAACATCCTTTGTCGTGGACGAGTCTCCCGACATGCTCGTACAGCCCGATGAAGAGCGGGTCGAGGGGGATTTCACCGTGGCGGAGACGCCGCCGCGTGTCGAGATGATGATCGTTCCCGGCATGGAGCCCGCGTATTTCGAGGTGGACGGCGGGCATGCGCAATGGGCGAACTGGGGGAAGGTCACCCGCAGCGATAACAACCGTTTCTTTTTCTCCGTCGGCGATCACCGGGGTGTGGGATGCCAGCTCAACATTTACGAGTACAGCCCTGCGCGGAACCTGCTCCATACGGTCCTGGACGTGGACGAGCTCCTGGGGTGGACGGAGAACTCCCTCACCGACGGCAAGATACACGGGCGCATGGGCATCATGCCCGACGGCACCCTCTGGGCGGCGACCCATTACGGCGTCTATCCCGATTCCTCGTGGTGGGCGAACGGCTACCGTGGCAGCTGGCTTTTGAGCTACAACATCCACACCCACGAGGCCAGAAACTGGGGTGTCCCTCTCGTGGGGAACATGCTCCCCGAATTCAACCTCGACACAGCGCGGGGCCGGCTCTTCGGCATGGGCGCCAATCACACATGCCTCTGCTGGGACACCGTCAACAAAACGGTCCGGTACGCGGGCTATCCTCCGGAAGGCTGGCTGTGGTGGCAGCGCGCCTGCCTGCTTGAGAAGGAGACCGGGAAGTTCTGGAGCAGCGACATCGCCGACGAGGGGACCTATCGTTTTCTCAGCTTCGACCCCGAACTCAACCGCTTCGAGCGGCCGGACCTCTCGCCGCCTCCCAACCCCTTCACCGGCGAGATCGGCCAGCTGCGCGCCTACACGGAGGAGCGGGCCATGGACGGCGCGTTCCACTGTGTGAGCCAGAACGGCGCGTTCTTCCGGTTCTGGCCCGAAATTCCCGCGGTCGAACCCGCCGGAGTGAACTGGGACAGGGGGCGGTATACCTCGACCATGGCCCTGGGGCCCGGGGGGCGGTATATCTACTACATGCCCGGCGGCATGAAGGGTCAGAACGCCAACGAATACGCCTCCATCGTCCAGTATGACGACGCCCGTGGCGAAAAGAAGGTCATCGCCTGGCTCGCCGACTACTACTGGGAGAAATACGGCTACTGGGTGGGGGGGACCTACGGCATGGAGATCGCCGCCGACGGTTCCTTCCTGGTGATCGCCATGAACGGCGCCTTCGTGACCCGCGACGACGAGAACGGTTCGCCCTATGGCAATCCCTCCCTCTTCGTGGTGCACATTCCCGAAGAGGAGCGGCGTCCGTAACCCTTCCACTTCCGCGGCCGCAGGCGGAATGATACGAAACATCTTCCGGAGGAAGCATCATGAAACTGACCGCAGTTGTCTTTCCGGTTGTCCTCATCGGCGCTCTTGCGGGAGGCATCGTGCGCGGCGGCTCGAAGAACGGTGACGGGGAACTTGACCGGCGGGTGGAGGATTTTCTCGAAAAACACCGCGGTTCCTGGCGCGACATGAACGTGCCGCCGGAGGACGGCAGGCTTCTTTTTGACATCATCGTGGAGAACGGCTGCACCCGTGCGCTCGAGATCGGCACCTCAACGGGCCATTCGGGCGTCTGGATCGCCTGGGCGCTGAGCAGGACCGGCGGGAAGCTGATCACCATCGAGATCGACCGGCGGCGGCGCGAGGAGGCGCTCGGTCATTTCAGGGAGGCGGGGCTCGACGGCTTCATCGACGCCCGGCTCGGGAACGCCCACGAAATCGTGCGCGAGCTCGACGGCCCCTTCGACTTCGTTTTCTCCGACGCCGACAAGGACTGGTATGCGAACTATCTGGACATTCTCATGCCGAAACTCGAGGTCGGCGGCTGCTTCACCGCGCACAACGTGCGCAACCGCTATGGCGGCATTCGGGAGTTTCTCGACCGGCTGGAGAAACTGCCGAACATGAAAACGGAGATCGCGGGCTCGTCCTCGGGCGTCTCGATCAGTTACAAGACGGCTGAATGAAGAATTTCTGATTCGATGGAACGGATTACGGTGCTCAACGGAGGGAGCGTCAATGAGGCAGTTCATACGGCATCCGTCCGACATTCCCATCCGCTATGACCTCGGCGGCGGCGACCACCGTCACGAGACACTCAAGAACATCAGCCACGGGGGGCTGGCGTTCCGCTCGGAAACCTTCATTTCACCGGGGTCCGAGATCACCGTGCACATCGACATCCACGATCCGCCCTTCAACGCGACCGGCGAGGTGACCTGGTGTATCAGCAACGGCGACGATTCCTGGGAGATCGGTGTGGAGTTCTCGGAGCGGACCGACTTCATGCTCAGGATGGTGGAGCAGGTCTGCCACATCGAGCATTACAAGCATGAGGTGGAGGGAAACGAGGGCCGTCATCTGACGGGAAAGGAAGCCGCCGCCGAATGGATCGGGAAATATGCAGGGAAGTTCCCCGAGTGAATAATTCCCGTTTCCGGTGGTTTGATTGGAAACACGATCATCCGTATTGAATTTCTCCCCAACCCCCAAAGTTCAAGTTACGATTATACCATCATTATTGTTTTTTATCTGCATGGGCGGATATCACGTTATAAAAGAAACTCCGGCATTCAACGCGTCCCCGGACGATATGTCCGAAATGGGCCATGGCATGCAGGAAACCGTTGCATCGTGTGTGCTGGTAGGAAAATGGGGGATTGCCGGGTATTGAAATTTTTCTTGACAAGCATCGGTGTTGTTTCATATACTTTTCACGCAGCCATCTGCTGCGCCCCAAACGTGGAATCGTGTATCGCGAATGAACGAGTACCACTTCCTGTTTTGATTCCGGCCACAGCACAGCAACTCTGATCGACCAGGCACCGGCTGGCACCGTACTCCGTTTTTTCATTCCCGTTCTTGTCTTTCACCCTTTTGCGGACAACACGTTGTGATCGTTTCCTCATCGATTGCCCCTGTTTCGATACACCTTGGATGTAGTTTATGATTATCGGCATCGACCGGACCGGAAGGCGCCGTAAAGGCCTTTTCCGTATCCAGGCCCCGTAACCGTCTCTCAGCACACAAGAGTGCCGATCGAAAAATACAAAAACCCACATATGCCATTGCCCCATCCGGCCGTAATCACCTTCACCTGTTATCAGCGAGGTAGCTCGACGTTATGGACATAAGCGAACTCAAGAAAATGACGATTTCGGAACTGGCCGAGTATTCCAAAAGCCTGGGAATCACCAGCCTGACCGGATTGAAAAAGGCGGACATCATCTTCAAGATTCTCGAGGGCCAGGCCCAGAAGAGCGGGCTCATGTTCGCCGAGGGAGTTCTCGAGGTCCTGGAGGACGGGTATGGTTTTCTGCGCTCGCCGTCATACAACTACATGCCCGGACCGGATGACATCTATGTTTCCCATTCCCAGATCAAGCGTTTCAATCTCAAGACCGGTGACACCGTATCGGGCCAGATCCGTCCGCCCAAGGACAACGAGCGCTATTTCGCCCTTCTCAAGATCGACGCCATCAATCACGAGAACCCGGAACTGGCCAAGGAGAAGATATTCTTCGACAACCTGACACCCATCCATCCGGACAAGAAATTCGATCTCGAGACCGGCGCCGCCGATATCGACACGCGTATCATCAATCTTTTCTGTCCCATCGGGTACGGCCAGCGCGGCATGATCGTGGCGCCCCCCTTCACCGGCAAGACCATGCTCATGCAGAAGATCGCCAACGCCATCGTGGCGAACCAGCCCGATGTCAAGCTCATCGTCCTGCTCATCGACGAGCGGCCCGAGGAAGTCACCGAGATGCAGCGCACGGTCAAGGGCGAGGTGATCTCGTCCACCTTCGATGAGCCCCAGAACCGTCAC
>CAYNWJ010000206.1:0-7190 GCA_964400815.1 uncultured bacterium | reverse complement strand
CTCCCGGAAGGCGTCGATGGCGGTGTCCCAGGTCCCCTTGCGATAGAACTTCACGCCCTCGGCGAAATGGTTGACCACGCCCATGAGATTGGGGAAGGACTCGTCGGTGTGGTAGTCGAGGACCTCGAATATGCTCACCGGCTTGGTCTTGCCCTTGACCAAGACCCGGTCCACTTCGCGCATGCGATAGGTGCCGCGGAGCTTTTCGCGGGTGAACTCGCTGATGAGGATACGTGAGAAGAACTGCTTGCAGGCGCTTTCCAGGCGGGCGGCCAGGTTGACACCGTCGCCGATGAGGGTGTAGTCCATGCGTTTGGGCGAGCCGATGTTTCCGGAGATGACACTTCCGGTGTTGAGGCCGATGCCCATGTCGATGCCGCGTTCCCCGCGTTCCCCGCGCTCCACGTTCCATTCGCGGAGGCTGCGGATCATGGAAATGGCGGCGCGGACGGCGCGGTCCTCGTCGTCGTCATGGGGGATGGGGATGCCGAACCCGGCCATGATGGCGTCCCCGATGAACTTGTCGAGCATCCCGCCCTCCTTCATGATGCAGTCCACCATGATGGTGAAATACTCGTTCAGGAGGGCCACCGTGCCCTGCGCCCCCAGTTCCTCGGTGAGTGTGGTGAAGCTGCGGACATCGCTGAACAGCACGGTCACCGTGGTGCTCTTGCCGCCCAGGATGTCCTCGCCCGCACCGAGAAGCTGGTCCGCCAGTCCGGGGTCCATATAGCGGGACATGGTGGACTTCATGCGTTTTTCGCTGGAGATGTCTTCGATCATGATCATGGAGCCGAGCTTTTTCTCTTCGGTGCTGATGAGGGGGAGCACGGTGACATTGACCGAGAGGCGCTCGTCGTTGAAGACGAGATCGGCGTCCATCACCACATCAGATTCCTGGCTCTCCTCCACACGCTTCACGCGCTCCACGACCCAGTCGTTGCCATTGGCGAAGAACTCCGTATAGTGCTTGTCGATGATGTCCTCCGGCTCGAGTTTCATGATGCGCAGGCCGGCGGCGTTGCATGTGCTGATGGCGCCGTCCTCGTCCATGGTGATGACCGCGTTCGACATGCTCTCGAGGATGCTTTCATTGTAGTTCTTCATGTTCTGGACATCGTCGAAGAGCTTGGCGTTCTCCAGGGCGATGGATACCTGGGCGGTGAAGGCCTTCAGGCGGGACTCGTCCTCGTCGCTGAAGGGTCCGCCGCGCTTGTTGAGGGCCTGGGTCACGCCGATGGTCTTGCCGTTCTTGTTGATGACCGGCGTGCAGAGGATCGAGCGGGTGAAGAAGCCGGTCTGGCGGTCGAAACCGGGATTGAAGCGCAGATCGGCATAGGCATAGGGGATGTTGATCGTCTCTCCAGACGTGAAGACCGCCCCGGCGATGCCCAGGTGGTTGGGGAAGCGTATCTCCACCTGTCCGAGCCCCTCGCCCACCAGCGAGAAGAGCTCGCAGGACTTCTCGTCGTTGAGGAAGAGGGTCGAGCGTTCGGCGTTGAGCATGCGGGTGGCCTCGGCCATGACCTTCTTGAGCAGCGTGGCCAGGTCGATCTCCGAAGTGATGTCGGAGACCATGTCCACGAATTCCATTTCCTGGGTGCGGTTCTTCCTGATCTGCTCCACGAACTGGGCGCTCTGGAGGGTGACCGCCGCCTGGGTGGTCATGGATGCCAGGGTTTCGAGGTCGTCCTCGTCGAAGGGACCGGTCTTCTTGTTAAGGGCCTGGGCCACGCCGATGAGCTCGCCCTTGACCGTTCTGATGGGAACGCAGAGGATGGACTTTGTTTTGTAGCCGGTCTGCTTGTCGATTTCGGGGTTGAAATACTCGTTGGAATAGGCGTCGTTGACGATCATTCCCGTTCCGGTCTGGAAGACGCGGCCCGCCACGCCGCTGTCGTTGAGGATGCGTATCTCGCGCTGGATGTTGCCCTGGGCCACGCGGGAATAGAGCTCGCCCGTGGCCTTGTCGTTGAGGAAGATGGTGCCGCGGTCGGCCCGGAGCTCCGTGGTGGTGATGTCAACCAGCGACGCCAGCATGTCGTCCAGGGTGTCATAGGCCGCCAGCGTCCTCGATATGTTGAGGAGCATCTGGGCCTTCTGGAGCTGGGCGCGGTCCAGGGAGGGGTCCATTGCCGGCCGTTTCGAATCCGGCTGGTTCTTTCGGGGGTCCTTAACCTGCATCGCCTTCCTCGAGTCTGATTCTCAGGGCCTGTATCGTTTCCACCAGGTGACGGTTCTCATCCCGCGCGAGCCGTTCCTTCTCCTGCACGGCGTTGTCGTATTCGACCTTGGCGCGGTCGAGCTCGTCACGAAGGGCGTTCACCGTATCCTTGAGCTGCTTGATCTCGTCATTCGCCGCGGAGCGCGCCTGCTGTTCGACCTCGATTCTTTCGAACTTCAGGTCCTCCATGGTGTTCCTGATGGCGTCGATTGTATCGCGCAGCTGGCGTACCTCGTCGTTCACCGTTGCCAGCGCCGCCTGCACACGGTCCTCGCACTCGATCTCCTTCTGTTCGAGGGTTTCGCGCAGGGCGGTGATGGTCTTTTTCAGGTGCCGGTTCTCCATCTGGAGATCGAGCAGTTCCTGCTTTTTTGATTTCGTACTCATCGATAATTCACCGGACGGCAGCCGGTCCCGTCAAATCCACTTATTATATACTACCATCGGCACGAAAGGCCCGTTTGTTGAGCGGGCGGGATGCCGTCTCACCTCGCGATCAGTGGCGGAACGGCGTACGCGGAGGCCCGTGTCACCCCCTCCCGGACAGGCGTCTCACATGGACGGCGTCAGGTGTTGAACTCCCCGAATGGATGGTCCCCGAATGTCTCCAGCCAGGCCGCCATCCGGTCCTTCATGTCGTTGAGGCGGACTCCGTACCCCGGTTCGTAGGCCAGGTTCGTCGTTTCCTTGTAGTCCGTCGCCAGGTCGTAGAGCTGGTCCTGGTCGAAGAAACCCGGCTTCACCAGAAGCACATTGTGCTGGTGGGGCTGGAGCGCCCTGTTGTGATAGAGCCAGCCGCCGCCGTTGTCCATCTCCTCCTTCGCCTCCTTCGTGTATCTGAGCGCCAGGTATTTCCAGCGTTCGGTCGCCGCGGCACGTGTCCAGCCGATGTCATAGAACAACATGTCATGGGCGGCGGGAGTCTCCCCGGTGAGCATGGGCAGGAGGCTCGTCCCGTCCACTTCGGCGTCGCGCGGCGGAGTCACACCCGCAGCATCGAGCACCGTGGGCGCGATGTCGATGTTCTGCACCAGCCTGCCGTCCTCGCCCTGTGCGGGGATACGGTCCGGCCAGCGGACGAAGAAGGGGCAGTTGACCCCGTCCTCGTAGAGGGTGCCCTTTGCGAGGGTCTGGTGGTCGCTCACCAGGAACACGAGGGTGTTGTCCTCGATGCCGTGCTCACGGAGCCTGTTCAACACCGCCCCCACACCGTCGTCGAGCCAGGTGCAGAAGGCGCTCTCGGGAGGCGCGCCCGCTTTCCTGATCCGTTCGAAGATGCTCTCGCGCGGGGGCATGACATCGGGCGCCCGGTCGAGATAGCCGCCCACGGTGACACGGGGATCGGCCAGGAGCAAAGATTCCTGGGGATGGGGCAGATGGTGGAGCGTGGGCGCCATGTACAGGAAAAAGGGCCGGTCCCGGTTCTGGTCGATGAAGTCCACGGCGCCCTGGGCCATCCACTCCATGTTGTGGATGTTCAGGGGACGGCTGCCCCAGCCCTCGGGATTGGTCCAGTAGAAACTCTCGGCATAGTCGAAGCCGCATTCCCGTATCAGGCGGCGGTGTATTTCATATGTGCGCTCGAGCAGGCCGGAGAACTTCGGATCGGAAGGGTCCGGCTCGTCGTCGAAGCGGTGATAGGCGCTCGTCCGGGGATAACGTTCCGCGCCGCCGGCGGCCAGACCGCCGCCCAGGTGCCACTTGCCAACCATCCCGGTGGCGTACCCGGCCCTTTGGAGTACATTCGCCATGTTGGGACGGTCCGGCTCGAGGGGTGTGTTGAACGTGGTGAAGAGCTGTGATCCCGGAGGATTGTCCGCCAGGAAGGTTTCATGCTGGCAGCGCGCCGGGAAGCGCCCGGTCATGCAGCCGTAACGGCTCGGCGTGCAGATTGCCAGCGTGACATGGCCCCGGGTGAACCGGACGCCGTCACGGCCCAGGCTGTCCATGTGGGGCGTGTGGACGTTGTACCCGTAACTCCCCGTATGCTCGAAATTGTGGTCGTCGGTGTAGATGACCACGATGTTCGGCCTGCGATCCTGTGCGGCGGTTTCCCCGCCTCCGCCTGCACCCATCGCCGCGCCCGCCAGGCCGAGTGACGCCGCCGCGCTCCGCCTGAGCATATCCCTGCGGCTGATGCCGCCGTTCGAAGTCTGCACCATGAGAAACCTCCGCATGTAGGTATGCATGTTACGCTGTGTTACCGTTTTGGGTCCTGTCATGAAATAATATGGCATATTTATGGCGGAAGACAAGTTATTTTGTGATTCGTGTCACAAACACGGCCTGTTTCGAGAGGGTCTTTTTGCAGGGTGATGATGAAAAAGCAGATCCCTCCGGCCTCTGTCGAGGGGAGATAGTGACACTCCGGCAGTTCCCGTCACCCTTATAAGGGTGCGGATGGAACGTCCGTTCTTGGTATAACGATGGATTGTCATTCGACCCATGTCTTGCTCCCGTCACGGAAAATGGTTATATTTCATGACTTACCGAAAACGATGCCGCCCGTTTGCGGGGAATGCCGAAGGACAGGCCCGTTCCTCACGCGCTCGGGGCCCCTGACAGCAGAGGATACATCCATGGAACAGTTTCCCGAATTCTTCCAGGAGCACCGCCTCGAAAAGCGCCGCGCTCTCCTGGATGACGGTATACAGCCTTTCCCCTATTCCTTCGACGGGACACACACCGTGGGGGATATCATCGGGGGATTCGATGCGCTCGAGGAATCGAAGGAACCGGTGGCCGTGGCGGGCCGCCTTCTCTCCATCAGAAAAATGGGCAAGTCCTGGTTCATCGACATCATCGACCGGGGCGACCGGTTCCAGTGCTATGTACGCAAGGGCGAGGCGGACGATGCCACCGTGGCGCTGGTCCCGAATTTGGACATCGGCGACTGGGCCGGTGTGCGGGGAACCCTCTTCCGGACCCGGACGGAGGAACCCACCATCCTGGTCTCGTCCATGGAGATCCTCGGCAAATCGGTGGCCGATGTTCCCTTCGGCAAGATCCACGACGGCACAACGTCCTACACCCTCTCCAATATAGAGGTCCGCCGCCAGCAGCGGTACCTCGACTGGATCACCGATCCCGATTCGGTGAAGCGGTTCGAGCTCCGCTCGCGCATCATGTCCCTTATCCGCCGCTGGATGGAGGACGAGGGCTTTCTCGAAGTGGACACCCCCACGCTGGAAACGGTCTACGGCGGCGCCGAGGCGCGCCCGTTCAAGACGAAGGTCAACGCCCTCGGCGGCCAGGAGGTCTTTCTCAACATCTCCCTGGAGCTGCCCCTCAAACGCTATATCGTCGGCGGTTTCCCGAA
This sequence comes from uncultured bacterium, assembly GCA_964400815.1. Lineage (GTDB taxonomy): Bacteria > Latescibacterota > Latescibacteria > Latescibacterales > Latescibacteraceae. The sequence goes on along the minus strand of CAYNWJ010000206.1, from coordinate 1,647 downwards.
GGTCTTCGCCCTGGGCAAGTGCTTCCGCAACGAGGGCATCGACGCCACCCACAATCCCGAGTTCACTCTCATGGAGTGGTACGAGGCGTTCACCGACTACGAGTTCCAGATGGAGCGGTTCGAACACCTGACCTGCCACGTGGTCGAGCAGTGCGCCGGCTCGCTCCGGTTCGACTTCCGCGGCCGCACGGTTGACCTCACGCCCCCCTGGACCCGTCACCGTGTGCCCGACCTCGTCCGGGAGATCTTCGGCTGCGACTATGCCGAAATCGACCGGACCGCCCTCGAAGACCGTCTCGACGCGGAAATGTCCGACGAGAAGCTCTCGTACATCGGCATCGACCGCGCCGAATACCGCAGGCGGCTGTCCGCCGAAAAGCTCGGCGCCCTCGTCATGGAAATTGTCGAGGAGGAACTGGAGTCGTCGGACCGCCTCTGGTCGCCCTGTTTCATCTGCGACCACCCGCGGGACATATCACCGCTCACCAAGGTCAAACGCGGGAATCCCGATTTCGTGGAGCGTTTCGAGCCCCATATAGCAGGGTACGAGATGGGCAACGCCTACAGTGAGCTCACCGATCCGGTCGAACAGTACGAGCGGTTCATGGCCCAGCGCGGCGGCGGTGACGGCATCTACTACGAGGAGCATCCGGTGGACATGGACTTCGTGCACGCCATCGCCTGCGGCATGCCGCCCACCGGCGGGGTGGGGTACGGTGTCGACCGTCTGGTCATGCTTCTCACCGGCATGGAATCCATCCGCGACGTCATCCCCTTCCCCATGAAGCTCCGGGGAAGCGGGGACTGATCGGGGCGCTGACGGTTTTCATTGTCATCGCACCGGCCCGTTTACGGTCCACCGGTCCGATTACGGCGGTCCGGAAATGCATACGGTCCGCTTCGGGCCCTCCCCTTGTCGTCCATCGTCGCATCATCGGCCCGGTGTACGCTCGTCGATCATTTCCTTCCCCATAAAAAAGAGGCGGGAGTTCAATCCCGCCTCTTCACCAATGTCCGGTCGTCCAGCGCCAACGCCCATCATTTTTTTGGTTTGGGTTGCCTGTCCTCACGAACACTGAAAAGGGGTCACAATGAAACCGGCGAAACGTGCATCATTCCGTTCTGCGATATAGCAATGCAACTATTATGCCAATAGCGGCGCTCGTGCGATGAAATCGGTGTTGTTTGCTGCGCAGCCTCCCCGCGCCTGATTTCATGATGGCATAATATCATATATAACAGCCTCTTGCATCGGCAATGCCGCGCAGGCTCCACCTGTAATGATGGTCGCACCGTTTTCACGGCGGGGAATGGCTGTCGTGACCCGGAAGTGACTGAACCGTCCATAATCGGACAAAATGTCCCGGAACGGGCGGATTTTTACCCGTCAGTATCATCTATAGTGTCTGTGTTTGGAGGCAGGAGGTGATGAATGCACGATCGCCCTTCCCCATCAGAGGGGGACCGGACGGCACGTCCGAGGGGGGTCTCTTCGCAGAGACGTTCAAAAAGCCGCCCCCCTGCCCGGTCTATCATAGCAACAGCCGCCCGACCCCGCATCTCCCGCTGGCAACCCCCCGAAAACCCATCTTATAATTCACATAAGCTATTATAAAGTATGGTATTACATCCATATAAAAAAGCCAA
>CAYNWJ010000205.1:0-7196 GCA_964400815.1 uncultured bacterium | reverse complement strand
TGTCGAATAGTTCACGATGGCACCGGGCACAGACCCCGGGCTCGATGAAATGCTCCGCGGTGAGGGATTCCATGCCGGAAAACCACCGTTCGCTGATGATGGCGTGCATGTCTTCGCCCGCCGCGGCGCCGGCGCACGCACATCCGATGAGAAGAACCGCGATTTTTGACAGTGATTTTTTCATGGCGATGTTTCCGGTCGTTCGAGATGGTACGCCAGAGTTATGGGACGGGATTATTTTCAGCGGTTACGGTTCGAGGCCCGGTCGAGAATGCGGCGTTCACGTTCGCTCAGGCTGTCCATTCCCTCGCGAGCGATCTTGTCGAGAATACGGTCGATCTCGTCGGCCATGTCGGGATGCGACGCATCGGTGTCCCGGCTGTCCTCACGCCTGCCTTCACGGTTCCGCCCGCCCTCGTGGACGGTGAATTTGCGCCGTTTCCAGTGCCTGACCCAGCTTTCCAGGTGCGCCATGATACGCCAGCCGAACTTGAGATACACGAAGCCGGTCACGCCGCCGCCGATATGGGCGAAATAGGCGATATTCCCGCCGGAGCGGCCAAGACCCGACAGAAGATCGAAGGCGCCGAACAGGAGCACCAGATGCAGCGCCTTGATGGGCAGGATGCCCCAGATGTAGATCGGACGGTCGGGCCACATGAGGCCATAGGCCACCAAAACACCGAAAATGGCCCCTGACGCCCCTATCGTGGGAGCCGCCGAGCTCGAAAAGCCGATGAAAGCGGTCAGCCAGACAAGTACGCCACCGCCCACGCCGCAGATGAGAAAATATTTGAGGAAATCGTTGGAACCCCAGTTGTATTCGAGCTCGGAGCCGAACATCCACAGGGCGAACATATTGAAGAAAATATGCCCGAAGCCGCCATGCAGGAACATGTATGTGAAGAACTGCCAGACCATGAACCGGTGGGTGACCAGCTGCGGCACCAGGCCGAACAGGTAGAAAATCGTGTGCTGCATCTGCGAGAAGAGAACGGTCAGCACGAACACCGCCGCATTGATGATGAGCAGGCGCTTCACCATGGGCGGAAGTCCATAACCGAACCCCATCATGACCGGCATGTCGGCATCCTTTTCGTTGCGTTCGACTCGTGGCGCTTTCTACATGAGCAATATACTGCCGCCCATGCCGGCGGGCAATGACTTTCATTCCTTCCGGCGGGAGTCCCGGCGGGAAGCGTCTGCGATTTGACTGGCGCGCCGACGTTCCGTGCCGTACACTACATCCATGACGGAAATTCGCTCCAAAACGTGTATGGAATGACCTGGAGGTCACGATGAACGAGTTGCTGAACGGTCGGGTCATTGTCAAGGCCGGCGATATAACCGCGGAACATGCCGACGCAATCGTCAACGCCGCGAATTCCTCGCTTATGGGCGGAGGAGGCGTCGACGGCGCCATTCACCGGGCCGGGGGCGCCGCCATTCTCGATGCCTGCAAAGCGCTGCGTAAGAACCGCTTTCCGGATGGGCTCCCCACGGGACGGGCGGTCTCGACACCGGCGGGGAATCTTCCCGCACGTTTCGTCATCCACACCGTCGGCCCCGTCTGGCACGGGGGCGGGAACGGGGAACCGGAGCTTCTGGCGGACTGCTACCGTAATTCGCTGCGTGTTGCGGAGGAAGAGGGATGCGCAACCGTCGCCTTTCCGGCGATATCGACCGGGGTCTACGGATATCCGCGCGGGAAAGCAGCGAAAACGGCGTCCCGTACGGTCAGGGAATGTCTGGAGGGCGGAAGCACGCTCGAAAAGGTGATTTTCGTGTTCTTCAGCGAAGACGACGCCGACCTGTTCATGCGAAATCAGGAACTCGAGTGAAAGGCTGTGTCGTCCTTCCGGGCGCGGGGCGGAAACTCACCCGCCCGTCTCCTCGTCGCCGCGAATTTCCGTGCGTTTGGGCTCCCAGCCGAACATGCGCATGTTGTCGTAAATGACCTCGTTGAAACGCTCGACCCAGCGGTCGACTAGTTCCTTTTCGCGAAGCATCCGTTCGGGTTCCGACAGATACATGATATCGGACGATTCGCCGGAGGGGAACAGATTGACTCCCCGCGGGACATCGACCCTGGCGGAGATGACCCCCAGGTCCCTCACCTCCCCTGTCGCGAGTTCGGTAACCGATGCCTTCGCGGACAACGAGAAGACCGTTTCGGGGAAACCGATCACCCAGGGAATGGTGAATGACGATTTGCGCTCGATCACATATTCGGCCACGCTGGTGGTGATCAGGTAATTGGCGCCGAGACGGACCCCGAGGCGTTCCGGCGTATCCTTTCGGGGAACCAGTTCCATGCGCATGAACTCCCGGTCGACACCGGATTCCGGCACCACCTTCATGACACCCATCGAGGCCAGCTCCTGCGAGAAACTGCTGCGCAGTTCCTTTTCGTACAGGAACTTCACATCCCGCCGGTCGAATTTTTCCACAGCCACGAGGGAATTGCGCGAACGGACGATGTCCCGGGGGATCGTCTTTTCAGGAACACCGGGCATTTTGATGCCGCGCGGGCTGATGAAGGGAATGGAAAGCTTGAACAGCCAGGTCCTTACCGGCACTGGTCCCGCAAGCCTGAAATCGACACCCGCGGCAAGATGGGGGCGTTCGGGATTGCCGAGCCGTATGCCGGGGGCGAGACGGAGGACTGTATCACGATCGGGCTTTCCCATGAAGCTCGCCGCCGAAAATTCGAGCATGCCCGCAAACCAGCTTCGCACCGGCACCACGGCGCCGGTGGTGACCGTCAGATGATCCTGGAAGATGATATCGGCCAATCCATCGGCGTCCGGACTGCCGATCCCCAGATAGCCCATCGCGCTCTCGTAGAACACGTCCCCGTCACGGGCGGCGGCCATCCGGTCGGCTCCCGGATACCGGCGGTACACCGTGGTCAGAAAACCATCCATGAATTTCAATCGCATGGCAATCGACATCTCAGCCGCCATCGAGAACTCGCTGGTGGAAAATGTCCTGAATCCGAGGGGTTCAGCGCCATATCCCATTTCCTCGGGGATGCTTGCCGACACACCGAAACTCATCGCCCTGAGAGCCGAATCCTCCGGCCGCCTCGAAAATCTGAGACCGAGCACGACATCTCCAGGCCCCGTTTTCTCTCCGCTCCGGTCGCCCTGCTCGAACATGTCGGCATAGAATGGTATGCCGCCGGTTATCGCCATCCAGTCGGTTATGCCCACCGCGGCGGTGGTGACGCTCGAAAAGATATCCGAGCCGGTGACACCATAGGTGGATTTCAGAACGCTGTTGGCCGTAATGGGAGCATAAAAGGAGACATTCGACACGCGCAGGGTGCCTTTTTCGGGTGTTTCGGCCGGCTGGGTCCTGAAAAGACCGTCCGCGGCACGGGCGCCGCCAGTCCAGAAAACGGCGGTCACAAGCAGCATGGAACCGGCCATTTGTATCAAACGGCGCTTCATAGGTAATAATCTCCTTTCGACTGTTCCAGATAGCCGACAATCGTATCGAGCAGTGTCTTCCTGTCGGTGAATTCGATGGGATCGAGAAGTATCCTGTTCATGTGATAGACGGCGTTGTCGGGATCGGCCCGCTCCTCGGAGGAATAGAATCCCAGCCGGTAACACGCCATCGCCTGGACCACGATCAGGTCGGATTCCTCAAGAAGAAAGTCGTGTTTCGCGAGAGGAAAGGCATCGTCATAGGAACTCAGCGTGTATTTTTTGAACAGGTCGATAACCTTCGAATCTTCACCACGGGCGAGATAGGAGCCCGCGAGACCGCTGATGGTGTCCACGGAATCATCGAGCGATTCGATAAAATCTAAACCGGCGCGGAATACCACCACGGCGCTGTCGGGATGCTGCCTTCTGAGAAGCGTCCATCCGCACCCGATATAGGCCTCCGGGCGCTCCGGCTCACCGCTCTTCGCGTCCAGGAAGAGCTGATAGGCGTCATCATAGAGGCTGCGGTTGTACTGATCCCAGCCGAGCTGAATGAGTTTGTCGTAATCGGCGATCTTTTCACCGGTTATTCCGCCTCCGCACCCGGCAAGAACAACCACTGTCAGCACAAGAGCATATATCCGTTTCATCGGTCGGGCTCCACCAGGGATTCTTTATCGGACAAAAAGCATTTTTCGTGTAATGTTCGTGCTTCCCGCGGCCACACGACAGATATACAGACCGCTCGATACCGTGCGTCCCTCGTCATCCCGCGCGTTCCAGACAAAGGAATGGGTCCCGGCTCCCATGAAACCGTCGGCCAGTCCGCGCACCTTCCTGCCGAGCATGTCATACACGGTAATCCGCACATGGGCGCCGGCCGAGATGGTCACCGGTATCGTGGTCACCGGATTGAACGGGTTGGGCGTGTTCTGCCCGACGCGGACCATGAGAGGCAGCGCGGAAAAGTCGGGGGTCACCGGTCTCGAGGTCTCATTGCCGGCCCGGTCGCGGACGGTGACGAGCATCGGTTCGTCCGATTCCATGGGCAGGTCTTCTCCGGCTATGACGACGGACGATGTTTCTTCGTCAAAACGGCAGGGCAGTTCACGGGCTCCGCACACGACATTTACGGTGCTCACGTCGATACCAGCGCCGTTGTCGGAAAGAGCGATGGACAGGCCGCCGCCGACCGCAGCCGCATCGGCGATACGCGGCGGCACACGGTCGAACCCGAGGCGATAGGTCCCCCCGCGGCTCGTCGACGCCGTAACAGTTCTCCCGTCATTCTCCGACGGGATGTATTCCCACACATCGTCTTGGAGCATGAAGACGCACGTCCCCGTTCCATCCGCTTCATGAGCGAAAGCAACTTCCATCGGACTGCCGGCGATAAGGGAGGACGGTCCGACGATGTACCGTTCGCCCGCGAACTCGATCTCCCCGGCGGCGGTTTTCTTGTTGCCGGAATCTTCGCATTGCTCGCGGACGATGGTGATCGGAACATCGCGGTCGAGGGCGCCTGAAGGCACGGTGAGGGCGATACGGCCGAAGGCGATACGGCCGCCGGAAGCAGCGATACGGCCGTAGGCGAAACCCGTCGTGTCCACCACAGCCTTGCCATCCGTCGTCACGCCCCGCATGATCACATCGGCGACCGAGGACACGCCCACGCTTGCATCGAAAGGCAGCAGGTATGTGCCGGTATAGTAGTTCGTCTCGAGTCGGGTCAGCGCGACGGAGGTTGAATCCGTTCCCGTTCTGATGACGACCTCCGGGGTTTTGCTCACATCCATCCTGCTTGTGACGAAAAAGTCCATATAGTCTTCCTGCATGGGATTACGGAATATTTTCGCCGAAAGCACGTTCTTGAGCTTGGCGCCGCTCACCAGCGTCGTAACGCTCATGGAACTCGCATGCCCGTCCGGGTCCGAAACGGTGAAGTCGAGAACCTCCGTTCCCTGCCATGATTCCGAGAAGGAACAGATATGGGCCATATGGGTGACCGGGTCGATGGTGACGGAAATGCTGTCGTTACCCGCCACATCCCACTGCATGGCGTATTCCGGGGTGTCGGCGTCATAGAAATAATCGTCGAGATCCACATCGATGCATTCACCGGCGGTCAAGGCCAGACTGAGAAGCCCGCCCGCGAGAGGACTTCCGTCCTCGGGAACGCTGAAAACGGTGATGGTGTCCTGGGCTGCCCCGCCGAGTGGATTGATGACGGTGAAGCCGACGCGCTCCCAGCCGGTCCATCCCGCATCACCGGTAAAGGTGACGGGACGCGTTCTCGATTCCACGGGCGTTTCGAGAGTGATATCCACCCTGGTGTTGCCCGACCAGGTCCAGCCGAGTTCGGTCTTTTCATAGAGCGCATCGTCAACATATGTATCGAGATCGAGGCTGTCACTGGCGCCTGTGACGAAACCGATTTTCGCCGGAAGGTCGAGCGTGGGTTGGGACAGGTCTTCGAGGACGGTGATGTTGCATATATCATCGGCTTTCTTGCCGTCGGGATCGGTGACGGTGAAGAATATCTTGTCTATCCCGAACTTTTCGGGATCGATGCCCGAAAGCCTGACCACGTGACTCGACGGGTTTATGGAAATGGTCGCCGAGCTGTCCTGACCCGCCATTCTCCCCCAGCTCCAGCTCATCTGGACATCCGTATGATCGACATCGTAGTAATAGTCATCGAGATCTATCCACTGGGCGCTCGTTCCCGCAACGAGGGTCGTGTCGGGGATCCCCCCCACGATCGGTGTGCCGTCGAGCGGCCCCACGAACGCGAGGAACGACGTGGTCGCGGAATTACCGTCGGGGTCATAGGCGGTCACCGAAAGGCGGTCCCATCCGGGGCGGTTGTCCAGGTCGTAGAGATACAGTTTGCCATTGTTGTAATTGACGTTCGAACGGTCTATCTGATACTCGGTCGGCGACACGAGGAAGGTGAGCAGGCTGTCCGCGTCATCGGGATCGGAGATATAATCCCAGAGGACAAGGGAAGAATCCGCCCGGCTCTGGGGAAAGCCCACCTTCGGGAGTTCGCTCCAAACGGGAGGTTTCGTCGCCGGGGTCACCGCGGCCAGAAGAGTGTCCGAAGCGGCGAGCCCGCCCGGGTCGGTAACCGTGAATACGAGATTCTCCACTCCGAGATACACCGGCGTGCCGGAGATGATGACGTCAGACTGGTTGGTTTCGATCAGGAAATGCTCCGGCTCCATCCACGAAATCAACAGACGGTCGCCGTCCACATCGGACGCATAGTTCAGGATTTTGAGGGCATGATTTTCGTTGCGCTCGAATGTGATGTCCGGAAGCCCCCGGAGCACGGGCCCGTCGTTGACGGGGAGGACACGGACCGGCACCTGCAATGAATCCGACAATTCATAGGGATCCGTCACCTTGAGCTTGACAGTGGTCACCCCGAAGTAATTCAGTGTTCCCTTCAGCGCGAGGGAGTCGTTCCGCACACTCTGTGTGAGATTCGGACCGGCGGTTATCCCGATTTCGAGTTCCTCATATGAATTATCAGCATCCGTCATGGAATCAGGCAGATACAGCACCGTCTCGAGGGAATCCTCGTGAACGAAAAGGGTATCCGGAACGGCGTCGGAGATCGATGGCGGCGAGTCCACGGTGATCCGCATGGTGTCCGATATGTTGAACTGATTGTCCTTCGTGGTCACCGAAAAAGTCACCACCAAAATATTTTGTTCCCGATACCACATACCCGTATTCATAATTGCCTCCAAT
>CAYNWJ010000204.1:0-7207 GCA_964400815.1 uncultured bacterium | reverse complement strand
ACAGTTTACGAATGTCTTGTCCAGTGACGTGTTCGGAACGAGGGTGACTTCCACGGGAAAATGGCTTCCGTCCGCTTTCACGCAGGTGATTTCGGGCATTTTGACATATCCCTGTGTGTCAGTGCCTTTGACCAGGCCATCGAGCCTGGCGCGGAATTCGGCCGATCCATCATCGTCGAAAAGTGAATAAATCATGTCATGTTTCACATTCTCCGCAACCGTCCCGAACATATATTCCGCGGCGGGATTCATGTAGAGGATGCCGTTGTCTATGTCCGAAGACACCACCGCGTCGTCGAGTCTCTCGATCACCGCCCGCATACGTTCCTCGGAATCCGCCAGTGCCCGCTCGGCCTTTTTCTTGTGGAGCGCCACCTCGATCGCCGCCTTGACTTCGTTGATCTGGAACGGCTTGATGATGTATCCGAAGGGCTCCACGTATTTCGCACGGTCCACGAACTCGTCCTCGGCCCACGCCGTAATGAAAATGATGGGGATGTCCAGCTCCCTGTTGATGATGTGGCCGGCTTCGATGCCGTCCATCCCGCCCGGCATGACAATGTCCATCAGCACCAGGTCGGGGGTGAGTTCACGGGCCATGTTGATCGAGTCCTCGCCGGAATATGCGCACCCCACCACATTGTAACCCAAGTGTTTGAGTCTTTCTGTCAGCTGCATCGAAATGATCGCTTCGTCTTCGACTACGATGACTTCCGTCATTGCGCACCATCTCCCGTTATCGGGTCACGATCGAAGAGTCTCCGTATCTTCGAGAATGACACGGTACATTGTGAAATTAAGATATCCCCGCGCACCGGGTTATACAAGTTTTTTCGGCGCACGTATCCAGCAACATTTAATAAGCAATTATTGTGCCGACCGAATGAATAATTGCCAAAATGTTGCAGGCCAGATACATGCATGCTTTATTCTCGACTAGGGCAGTCTACACTACCGGACAGATCGTCATATCATCCGTCATCATGTCGCGCCGATGTGTCCCGTCACCTTTCAGGGACCTGTCCATGATTCCTATCCAGCCGAACCGGAACAGGGCTGCTCCGGGCCTTTCTCACGGTGCCGGGAGATCGGTCTTTGTGGACAGCCGTTCCCTAAGATTCATCTCAAACCTCCATGACAGTGTCAGATAGTATCCCCTGCCGGGTTTCGGATATCCCCACCGGTCGGGCGCATGATTGCCGCCCAGGTTCACCGCTTCCAGGAGCGTCTCGACATTCCCGAAGGAGCGGGCGATCGAAAGGGAATGGATGGTCCGGGCCTCGAGCTTTTCCTCTGCGAGGTTCGAGGGGCCCTTGTAGCATTCGCTTTCGTGGTCGCTTTTCCAGGTGAGCGTGATTCCGAGGGGGATGCCGGCGTCCGCGGTCAGCGCGCCCTTCCACCGTGGATGATAGGGCAGCAGCCTGCCGTAGTAACGGTTCTTCCTGAACACGGTCTCGTCGGAGCGGTTGCGCGCGTCCTGGAAAGCTCCCGACAGCCGGAGCGACAGCGCGCCGGAAAGCAGCTCCTTTTCCGCCCATGCCTCGACACCCGCGATTTGGGCCTTCCCGATGTTTTCCGCGATGAGATAGTCACCGTAACTCCGCCGCTGGATCAGGTCGCTCGCGTACCGGTAGAACACGCCGGCGTCGATTTCCAGCGGCGCCCGTTCGCCCAGGGTCAGATGGATGCCCGTGTCCACGTTGTACCCCTGTTCCTCTGAGAGGGCGGTGTTCCCCACGATGTCTCCGGTATCGCCGAAAAGCTCGTTGAATTCCGGGATGCGGGGAAAGACCCCGGCATTGAGGCGCACGACCGCCGACGGCGCCGCCGCATACCGCGCTCCCAGCGCGACGGTCGCGGAATGTCGATCGACATCGATCTCCTCCGGCGGGGCGTGGGCGTGGAAAATGCCCGTGTCCTGGAGCCGGTCCCTGATGCCTGTATAGTGGACTTTGGGGCGCAGCCACAGGCGTTCTCCCATGAGCATGATCTCGGACTCGTATCCCGCGGCGACAGACAGCCTTCGTGACGGAGGGCGGATATCGGCGTCGAAGGCGTCCGACGATTGGTATTCCTCGCGCTTGATCTCGATGAGAGCGTGGTTTATCGCCCGTCCCGTAACCCGCCGCCCGGCTGCGTTCATCCCCGCGATCCTGATTTCGTCACGTGTATCCTGCCTCCCGCGGCGGCCCGCCTCGTCTTCGGGATCGAAAAACCCGCGCGTTTCCCTGGAGACCCAGAGGTTCGTGCGCCAGGACGCGGTTTCATACCGGAGATGGGCGAGCAGGCCTTCGGAGGACAGGCGGGCGTGACGGGCGGGACGCCTGCCGAGACCCGATACGCCGCGCTCCGTGGTGGAGAATGAGACTTTCGACATGACCGATCCCGATTTACCGGCATCCATTTCGAGGCGGCTCATGATGTTTTCGGTCGCGAAATCGCTGTTCTCCCGTGTTTCCCAGCCGTCGTCGGAGGTGTCGAAGGTCGTGCCCCGGTTGTCGAGATAGCGGAAGTCGTTCTCGCTGGCCGTTCTGCCCGCGGAGAGGAGAAAATCGAAGGTGCCGGGTGAATAATGGGCGTTTACCGTCTGGTGGTTCGAGCCGAACGAGCCATATGAACCGGAAGCGTCCAGAGTGATGTCGCTTTCGGGGCGTATGGTGTCTATCGTGACGACCCCCCCGATGGCGCCCGAACTGAAGACACCCGGCGAGGACCCGCGGTACACCTCGATACGGCCCACCTGGCTTACCGGCACGAAGGAAAGACCATTCAGCCCGCTTCCCCCGGCCGTGAGCGGAATGCCGTCCATATACACCTCGACCTGTTCCGCCGTCGAGCCGCGTATGCTGATATCGCTGTTCGCCCCGATGCCTCCGAGGGAGCGGATGTCGATACCCACCTCCCGGTCGAGGAGTTCTTCCACCGTACCTTCCCGGCCGGAAAAATCGCTGTTGTCGATCACGTTCACACTGGCCGAAGTACGCTCATGGGGCGGGATGTCGCCGGGATTCCGTGAGGTTACCACCACGGGCTCGAGCTCGATTGAGCGGGGCATGATGCCCAGGGTGACATGACCCGGTATGTCGACTTCCTCGCGCACTGTCCCGTAGTCGATCCTGCCCGCCACGATGGAATCCCTGCCCGCGGGAATATCCTTGAAGAGAAAGGTCCCGTCCTGCGCGGTGAACGCGCTGATCCGGCTTCCGACGAGCAACACCGACACATCGGGCACCGGATCGCCCGTTACGGCGTCGAGGACCGTACCCGCAAGTTCCGCCGTATGCGCCCGGACACACAGCAAAACAGCCGCGGCGAAACAGGAAACCGCCGTGAAGAGTTTCATCGCGGCGGTTCCGGTGGTCTGCGGTCGTGTCGGATATGTGTGCGGCATTGTATCGTTCGTGTCGTCTTGAGGGATCGAAAAATGCGTCCTCAGTCCTTTTTCTTGTGCTTTTTCACTTTCGGCGGCGGGACATGGGTTCCGTTGCGCGCGTATTCGTCGAAATTCAGCGGTCCGGGAAGGGCCTCGGCGATGGCCTGTCTTCTGCCGTTGAGCGTGAACGAGCCCGGGTCCACGGTGAGCGTTGCGACGCCGATCACCCTCCCGTCATGGGGTTCCTTGACCGCATAGTCGGTGATGCGGACGGATACGGGCAGGTGGACGCCGTCAACTTCCACATACCGGTAATCGTCGATGCGCCGGTAGAGTTTACGCTCGAAATACTGTTCCAGCCGGCGGGGACGGCAGCCGATTGCGGGATCGAGATAGAACTTGTAGACCTGGTCGCTTCCCAGGTGGGGATACCGGACGACCACGCATTCCCTGCCGTCCACCTGCCGGCGCTCCTCCTCGACCAGACCGCCCAGGATGCGCAGATAGCCGTAATAGAAGGTGCCCGCCGGTCCGATGGCGCCGTTGAGGTACTGGTCGTAGTCGAAATACAGCCCGCCCACGTTTTCCCGATGGGGGAGTTCGCCCGCCATGTGTTCGTTCTCGAGGGTTTCCGCGGGTTTGAAACGGCCGGTCAGCGCGGTCACCATGCGGCCGTCGAAAACAACCGTTCCCGAATCGGAGACCGCCCGTTCGCCCGCGAATGTGGTGCTTTCGTATTGTTTGATCCGGCGGTTTCCTTCCATGCGCCAGAATGTGGCGGTGTAGTCGGTCCCGCTCACCGGGTGCTCCATGATGTCGAAGGAGAGCTGGTTGCCCGAGGAATCGTAATCGGCCGCCATGTAGCTGCGGTACTTGATGTCGAAGGTCAGTTCGAGGGATTCGATGCAGTCGTTCTGGGCGTCCACCGCCGCGATGATGGCGCGTGTCTCGTCCGTACGGTGCAGGAATTCCTCCGCCCAGGAATATTCGCAGGCGATGGTCGGCGGCACCTGGATGCCGGGGCCCTCGATGATGCCGAAATGGTCCCGTTTGCTGCTGGCGCCGTGGAACGGGGAATCCGCGGAGAACCGGAAATCCCCGCCGTCCATGTCCACGAACATGGGATCGGCCTCGACCTCGCCGTCGCCGGGCATGGGTGTATATTCTATGGGGCGGCCGTCTTCGGCGAATTCATTGTAATAGGGCGAGTTCCAGGTCAGGTTGTGATGGATGACCGGGAATGACCCCTCCATGATGCGCTGGCCCCAGTAGTTGTTGACCATGACGTTGTAGCAGACGATGGGCATGGAACGGTTGATGTTGATGGGCACGGTGTTGCGGTAGAAGACGTTGTGATGGATGTACGGTTTCGAGAGCTGGGTCATGCCCAGGGTCTTGAGATTGCCGATGAAGACGTTGTTCACGATCTCCGGGGCGGCATGGATGCAGTAGACCGCCCGCTCGCCGATGTTGTAGAAGGTGTTGCCGATGATGAGGGGATTGGGATAGCCGGTGTATTCCAGGTTGTCCAGGGCGTTTTCCGGGGCGATGTAGCGGTCGGCGGATTTGGTGGTGTAGCCGTCGGCGCGGGAGCTTTCCACCAGGACCCCGAAGACGGAGTTGCTGAAACAGATGTTCCCCCGGATGACCAGTGTCGAATCGCAGTCCACGGCGTGCACGGCCGCCCTGAAGCGATCCTCGCTGTAATCGAAGCCCGTGCCGGTGAGGGTGAAGCCCGATATGTCGCAGCCGTTGGCCGCCGTGATGGTGGAGCCCTTGTTCTCGCTGTCGATGATGGTGGTGTAGGGATCGGCGCCCCAGAGCCTGATGCCCTCGGTGAGCACGACCGTTTCCTTGTAGTTCCCCGGCATGACATACACGGTGTCGCCGGGACCGGCCCTGTCCACGCCGCCCTGCACCGTTTTTTCGTCGCCGTCGCCCGATGGGTCCACCACGATCACCCGCCCCCTGAAATCATCGGGAACCGCGGTGCCGTCATTGATACGGCCGTATCCCGTGAAATGCATGGACGGTTCCCCCTCCGGCCGCTCCTCGAGCCATTCCCCGCGCCACCAGTCGGTGTAGTAGTATTCACGGAAGGTGTTCAGGGGAACGTCGAGACCATAGGGGTCCTTGTATCCCGCCGGGGAGACCTTCGAATAATCGCTGATCAGGCCGTGACGGTCCCAGCCGCGGTAGTAGCCGTACTCCCACGTCCACGCCATGTGGCACTTGGTGCAGCGGTCGTTCTTTTCCCATTCGGGATGGATGTCGCTCAGGTGCATGCCGGGCTTGAGCTCGCTGACCCGCCGGATGCCGCGGTTGAGCCCGCAGCCGGCCGCGATCATGAGCGAGACGATCATGAAATGGTGGAAAAAGCGTTTGGAAATCATCATCGATTTTCTCATATTTACCATCTGTGGCTTATGAAGGGTTCATGTGCGGACGGCGGTATCCGCCAGCACGTTCCGGAAGGCCCGCATCGATCCGCGCGCCTCACCACTCTTAATATAATACATTGGCATCGGATTTTCAGGATTAATATTCGGAAAATCACGGTCCGATTTCTTCTCCGCCATCATAACTCATTCATACCGAAACGATTACACGGAGGAAACAATGAAGCGTCACATGACGATTCTGCTGGCCCTCGCGCTGGCCGCGGCCTGTTTCGCGGGCTGCTCGGACGACGATGACGATTCCAATCCCGCCGGACCCTCCACGGGGTCGGGCATCGCCGTGGTGAACACGGGCGGCGACGACGAGGCGAACCTCTCGGTCATCGACTTCCGTCAGGGGACCGCGTGGAACGATCTCCTGCCCCTCGCGGGAACGAGCGAACTGGCCCGGTTCGGAGACCATGTCTACATCGTCGACAAGAGCGGCGACAGGGTCATCAGGTTCGATCCCGTCGAACGCGCCGTTCTCGGGGAATTCTCCACAGGGCCGGGCAGCGCGCCGAACTCCATCGTCTTCGCCTCCTCCGAAAAGGCCTATGTCACCCTCGCCGACAGCGCCGCGGTCAAGATCGTCGACCCCACGGCCATGACGGTCACCGGCTCGATCGACATCTCCTCCATGGCGGACAGCGACGGCGACCCGGATCAGGACCACGCGGTCATCAGGGACGGAAAGCTCTATGTGGCGCTCCGCCGCTCGTCGGGCCGGAGCCTCAACGACTATTCGAGCCTGGCGGTGATAGACATCGCGAGCGATACGGTCGCGGGTGAGATCGTGCTCGCCACCAACGGCATCGCGGGCGCGAGCAAGTTCGCCATCGGCGGCGGCGTGCAGGGACAAAACACGGTCGCCGGGAACCTCTATCCCTATGTGGTCGGCTCCATCAGCGATCCCGCCGACGGGGCCATCGAGATCGTCGACACCGCCGCCATGACAACCGACCTGCTCATGACCGAAACGGCCATCGGCGGCAACATCACCATCTGGGTGTTCGACTCAAACACCACCGGCTGGGCCATCGCGGGACTCTCCGACCGCAGCGGCGGCGAGGGCTGGGGGCTCAGGCGCTTCGATCTCGCCGCCGGGACCTTCACCCCGGTGAGCTCCTTCCAGAAGGCCTACTATTCATGGGCGCTCGATTTCTCGGCGGACGGTCTCGTGCTCGTGGGCAGCAGCAACGAGGACAATCCCGGCGTGTGGGTCTTCGATTCCGCCGACGGTTATGCGCCCCTGTTCGAGAAGCCCATCGATACTGGTCTCCTGCCGGAACGGATTCTGGTCGTGCGGTGAGATTGAGAAAAGCCAACCAACGGTCCACCAGCGCCCGATTCCCGGAGAGCGTTTGCTTGATCGACCGGGTTTCCTTCTCCCGTT
>CAYNWJ010000203.1:0-7228 GCA_964400815.1 uncultured bacterium | reverse complement strand
CTATACCATAGTATCTCTTTTGAAAAAGAGAGGGGGCCGGGGGGTGAGTTTTGATCCGGCTCGCGGCGGCACGTTGTCTCGAAGTGAATCGAACAAGCCCGTCTGAAATATATCTACCATTATTATTGGGAACATAGAGTGCTTGGTATAATCGATCAACCGGACACCATTCGGTTCGCCCGTTATTTCGAAACCGTGTGGCAGGGAAAATGGACCGGGAGGGACTTCGGGAGACCGTCCGAAGCAAGGTCGCCGATACGCCCTGCACAACATGTCATGAGAACATCACCACATCACCCCATGGGGACACCTAATACAAACATTAATCCAGCGGGGAGCGGAATATCTCCGCCCGTCATGAGAAACCGGCATGCTCGGACGGCAGCCCTTGAACAGGAACATGCAAAAGGAGATTTCGAAGGTGAAAATCGGAGCATGGCACGACGATGACGGGCTCACTGTTACGGTATGGGCGCCCCACCATGAATCGTTGTCGTTTTCGATCGTCGATCCCGAACCACGAATCATTCCCATGCAGCGCCGCGGCAGGGGGTATTTCGATTGCGCAATAGCCGGCATCGAACCGGGCGCCCGGTATGTTTTCAGGTTCGCCGATGGTAGGGAGCGTCCCGATCCGGTGTCGCACTCCCAGCCGGACGGTGTCCATGGTCCTTCGGAGACGATAGATCACCGGGCTTTTTCCTGGACGGACGACGACTGGAAGGGCATCGAATTGCACCGGATGGTGTTCTATGAGATCCATGTGGGAACCTTCACGCCGGAGGGGTCATTCGAAGCGGTGATCCCGCATCTCGACCGTCTGCTCGAAACCGGCATAAACACCCTGAACATCATGCCCGTGGCCCGGTTTCCGGGAGAGCGCAACTGGGGATACGACGGGGTGTATCCGTTCGCGGTCCAGTCGTCCTATGGCGGTCCCGCAGGATTGAAGCGTCTGGTCGACGCCTGTCACGAACGCAGCATGGCGGTGTTTCTTGATGTGGTATACAATCACCTCGGTCCCGAGGGAAATTATCTCGCACAATTCGGCCCCTATTTCACCGACAGGTACCGTTCACCCTGGGGCGACGCGGTGAATTTCGATGGAAGCGGAAGCGATGCGGTCAAGAACTATTTTATCGAAAACGCCCTATATTGGCTGCGGGACTTTCACTTCGACGGCCTGCGACTGGACGCCGTGCACGGCATGATCGACATGAGCGCGCGGCCGTTTCTGCAGATGTTGTCCGCAGAAGTCGATGCCTTTTGCCGATCCGACGGCAGAAAGAGATATCTGGTCGCCGAAAGCGATCTCAATGACGTGAAAATACTTCAAGACCGGGGCCTGGGCGGGTATGGCATCCCCGCGCAGTGGTCCGATGACTTCCACCATGCCCTTCATGTCCTGTTGACGGAGGAGTCGGATGGATATTACGCCGATTTCGGAGGGACCGGGCATCTCGTGAAGGCCCTGACGAATGGATACGTCTACGACGGCGTGTACTCGGAACATCGCGGGCGGAGCCACGGCAATGCTTCCTCCGACCGCCCGGCGAATAATTTCGTCGTATGCTCCCAGAACCACGACCAGGTCGGCAACCGCATGAAGGGTGAGCGCCTGATAACACTCACCGGTTTCGAAAAGGCGAAACTGGCCGCCGCGGCGACGATACTCTCACCCTATATCCCGCTGCTGTTCATGGGGGAGGACTTCGGAGAGCGCGCGCCGTTTCTGTATTTCGTCGATCACAACGATCCCGGCCTCATCGAAGCGGTCCGTGAGGGACGAAAGAACGAGTTTTCCTCCTTCGCCTGGGGCGGTGAACCGCCTGATCCCGCAGCCGTGGAAACCTTCGGTATGTCCCGCGTCCGAGGGATCATTCCGGGCGATGAGGAGCGGGAGGCAATGCACCGCTTGTATCGCGACCTTTTGAAGGTACGCTCCTCGCATCCCGCACTCGGCACCCCCGCTGTCGGCCGGCCCGATCTCCGGGCTGAGGCTGATGGACGGATCGTCATGGTGCACCGTAAGGAGAAGAACGCCGAATCGGTTCTCTTTCTGAATTTCGGGGAGCACGCCACCGGGATTCTACCCGCCGGCAGCAACTCCTGGATGCCCCGGATCGACACCGCCGACTCCCGATACCTGGGATCGGGAGACATGAGTCCGGCCGCCGCCGCTGGCGGTGACGCCGTAAAACTGCAACGTACTTCCGCGCAACTCTTTCTGAAAGAATTGATACCATGACCGCCAACAAACACGTCTGCGTCCACGGGCACTTCTACCAACCGCCGCGCGAGAATCCCTGGCTCGAGGAAGTGGAGCTTCAGGACTCCGCCTATCCCTACCATGACTGGAACGAACGCATAACCGCCGAGTGCTACGCGCCCAACACCGCGTCACGGATTCTCGATGCCGATTATAACATCATCAATATCATCAACAATTACGCACGCGTAAGTTTCAATTTCGGCCCCACGCTGCTGTCCTGGCTGGAGCGTAAGAAGCCGGACATTCATGAGGCGATCATCGAGGCCGACATCCTGAGCCGTGAACTTAACGCCGGCCACGGTTCCGCGCTCGCCCAGGCATACAATCACATGATCATGCCCCTGGCGAACCGCCGCGACAAGGAGACCCAGGTGCACTGGGGCATTCGGGATTTCGAACACCGCTTCGGCCGCGAACCCGAGGGCATGTGGTTGCCGGAAACGGCGGCCGACCTGGAAACGCTGGACATTCTCGCCGAATCGGGCATCGCCTTCACCATTCTTGCACCGCGCCAGGCACACCGTATCCGCCCGCTTTCCGGCGGTGAATGGCGTGAGGTCGGCGATGCCATCGACCCGAAACGGCCGTATCGATGCACACTCCCCTCCGGCAGAAGCATCGTTCTGTTCTTCTATGACGGTCCGGTTTCGCGGGGCATTGCATTCGAGGGGCTTCTCAAGAACGGGCAGGCGTTCGCCGACCGCCTCCTGGGTACGTTTTCAGCCGACGACACCGTCGAGATCATGCACATCGCGACGGACGGGGAAACCTACGGCCATCATCACCGTCACGGCGACATGGCCCTCGCCTACTGCCTGCACAAAATAGAATCCGCCGGGATGGCCGATCTGACGGTTTACGGTGCATTTCTCGCTGATAATCCGCCCGAATACGAGGTGGAAATATATGAAAACAGCTCGTGGAGCTGCGTTCACGGGGTGGAGCGCTGGCGCAGTGACTGCGGATGCAACACCGGCATGCACGGCGACTGGAATCAGGCTTGGCGCGCGCCACTGCGCGAAGCCCTTGACGAACTCCGTGACGAACTTGCCGGCATCTACGAATCAAACATGCAATCAATGGTCGATGATCCGTGGGACCTGCGCGACGATTATATCGATGTTCTCCTCGTACGGTCTGAGGATTCGACGGAGGAATTCTTTCGGAATCACGGCATCGAGGGACGGACCCGCGAGGAAAAGACCACCCTGCTCGAGCTGTTGGAAATACAACGGCACGCCATGCTCATGTACACCAGCTGCGGGTGGTTCTTCGATGAGATATCAGGCCTCGAAACCGTACAGATACTCCAGTACGCCGCCCGGGCGATCCAGCTGGCGGCGCCCCATGGCGCTGATGATTCTGAAGAGCGTTTTCTCGAAGCGATCGCGAAGGCGCCGAGCAACATACCCGAACACAAAAACGGCCGTGTCGTGTATGAAAAATTCGTATCACCCTCGGTGATCGGCTTTCTGCGGGTCGGCGCCCATTACGCCATATCCTCCCTGTTCGAGGAATACGAAGGCACGACGGACCTGTACAGCTATACGGTCGACCGCACTGAATTCGATGTCTCCGAAATCGGCGTCAACAAGCTGGCCATGGGGCGTATCATGGTTCTTTCGAAAATCATCTGGAAGGAGACCGGACTCGATTTCGTCGTGCTGCATTTCGGCGACCACAATATAATCAGCGGTATCATTCCCTCTGAAGATAACCATGAATTTTCATTGATCCGCGGTAAACTCGAGGCCGCATTCGAAAAGAGCGACATCCCCGCCGTCATCACGCTCATCGACGATTTCTCTCGGCCGGAACACTACTCCCTGTGGCATCTGTTCCGGGACGAGCAGAGAATGATCATGAACCGGATTCTCGACGAACAGCGCGGTGAGATCATCGGGTATTACAAACAGGTGTTCGATCGGCGCTACCCGGTCATGCGCGCCATGAGCGAGATGAACATACCCCTTCCGCAGATTTTCTCCGGGCCGGTGAAAATCGTCACTGACACGACCATGCGGGAATTGCTCGCCGAGGATGATTTCGACCTCGACCGCCTGCGAGAACTGGTGGAACAGGTGGGGACATTCTCTCTCGACGCGGATACCGCCCTCTTGCGCCTGGAAGCGTCGGAACGCATCAACTCGCTCGTGGGTAAACTCGGGGGGACCCCCGAAGACAGGCCCCTGATCGACCGCATCTGCACCACAATCGATCTCATGAACAGCATCGACGTCGATCTCAACGCATGGGAATCGCAGAACATCTATTTCGATCTCGGGAAGCGGATATTTGGTGAATCGGAATACGACAGCGGCGAGGTTGACGATGATATCCGCGAATGGCTGGAGGCATTCCAGGGACTTGGGCGAAGGCTTGGCATCGAGGGATTCTTCAATGAATAGCATCACCGCGACATACCGATTGCAGTTTACGCCGGACTTCACGTTTGATGATGCGGAAACGCTTGCGCCCTATTTTCGAGACCTGCATATCTCGCATGTGTACGCATCTCCCGTATTCCGGGCCGGGGCCGGCAGCACCCATGGCTATGACGTTGTCGATCCCACTGAAATCAATCCCGAACTCGGCGGGTTGGAGGGGCTCGAACGGCTGGCAGCCAGGCTGCGCTCGGAGGGCATCGGCTGGATACAGGACATCGTCCCCAACCACATGTCGTTTTCGAGTCTGAACCCCATGATCTGCAATCTCCTGGAAAACGGGGAACACTCGCCCTACCGTGATTTCTTCGACATTTCCTGGGACAGCCACCACGAAGGGCTCGAAAACAAGGTCCTCGCTCCCTTCCTCGGTTCCTTTTATGGCGATGCGCTCGAAAACAGGGAACTGA
This sequence comes from uncultured bacterium, assembly GCA_964400815.1. Classification (GTDB taxonomy): domain Bacteria; phylum Latescibacterota; class Latescibacteria; order Latescibacterales; family Latescibacteraceae. The sequence continues at coordinate 2,102 of CAYNWJ010000203.1, read as the reverse complement.
GGCTCGATTATGATGATTGGGGGTTTTTCATCCGCTATTACGATCATGTATTCCCGCTGCTCATCGAGACCTATGAGGACATTCTCATGCACGGCAGACGCACGCTGGAACAGGAACTGGGGGCGGAGCATCCCGATTATGTCAAGTTTCTGGGCGCCCTTTATATCATCCGGGTCCTCGATCAGAACGAAGATCATCAGGAGCGTGCGAACCAGGTGCTTTTCCTCAAGCGGATTCTTCGTGACCTGTATCGAGAAAACGATACCATCCGTAAATTTCTCAAAAAGAATATCGAGTTGTTCAACGGAAAAAAAGGTGACCCGGAAAGTTTCAACCGGCTGGACGCCCTGCTCCACAAGCAGGTTTTCAGGCTCTCGTTCTGGAAAGTGGCAACCGAGGAGATCAATTATCGGCGGTTCTTTACCATCAATGACCTCATATCCATCAACACCGACAACCTCCATGTGTTCGAACGGTCGCACCGGCTGATTTTCGAGCTTGTCGAACGCGGCGTGTTCTCCGGTCTCAGGATCGATCATATCGACGGGCTCTCCAATCCCGAACGATATCTCAGCCGCCTCAGGGCCCGGCTCCCGGACACCTATATCGTGGTGGAAAAGATTCTTGGGCGCGATGAACGCCTCCCCCGCTCATGGCCGGTCCAAGGTACCACGGGCTACGAGTTCAATGACGCGGTCACAGGTTTGCTGGTGCGGCGGAGGAACCGCAGCCGTTTCGGTTCCATCTACGGCTCGTTCACCGGCGAACGCAAACGGTTCGAGCAGCTGGTCATCGACAAGAAGCGTCTCATCATCGGCAAGCATCTCGCCGGAGATATCGACAATCTCGCTCACCTCGTCAAAATGATATCGCGGCGTTACCGTTACGGGAACGACCTGACGCTTTACGGGCTCAGGCGGGCGCTGGTCGAAATCATGGCCCAGTTCTCGGTATACCGGACTTATATGACCGACGATTCCATGACCGATGAAGACCGGAACCGTATCACCACGGCCGTTTCCCGCGCCCGGACAAGTCATCCAGGAATCAATCACGAGCTCGATTTCATCGAAACATGCCTTTTGCGGGATTTCGACGAACAGCTACCCGAGATCGAACGCGAACGCTGGCTCTATTTCGTCCGAAAATTCCAGCAACTCACCGCCCCTCTCATGGCCAAGGGTTTCGAGGATACCGTGCTCTATGTATACAACCGGCTGGCGGCTCTCAATGATGTCGGTGGGCATCCGCAGGAATTCGGCCTCGACAGGGATGAGTTCCATGCTTTCTGCAGGGAACGCTCCCGCGAATGGCCGCTGACCATGAATGCGACCGCAACCCACGACACCAAACGGGGGGAGGACACCCGGGCGCGGATCGCGGTCCTGTCCGAACTGCCCGAAGCATGGGAATCGGCGCTCGCGGAGTGGTCTTCCATCAACGCCCCTTTCAGGAAGATTGAAGAGGATCGCGTCATTCCCGATGCCAACGACGAGTATCTCTTCTACCAGACGCTTCTGGGGACATTCCCCGCGGACGGCGGGATCGACGACGATTATCGCGCGCGCATCCGCGAATATTCCATCAAGGCGGTGCGTGAGGCGAAAATCCATACCGCCTGGATCAAGAATGACAGCGAATATGAAAAAGGGTATCTCTCGTTCATTGATCGGGTCCTGGACACCGGTGGCGACCCAAGGTTTTTCGATTCCTTCCTGCCGTTCATGAAGCGTGTCGCGGGACACGCCCTGTGGAATTCCCTTTCCCAGACTGTGCTCAGGATGACCGCGCCGGGCATCCCCGACTTATACCGTGGCGCCGAACTCTGGGATTTTTCACTCGTCGACCCGGATAACCGCCGGCCGGTTGATTTCACGCTTCGTCGCGGCATACTCCGGGAACTGCGACGGGACACTCCCGGCGGAGGAACGGACGTCCTGCGGGAACTGCTCGTGAACAGGGATGACGGGCGCATCAAGCTTCATGTAATCGAACGCACCCTCGCGCTGCGGGCGGAAAGGGAATCCCGGTTCGACGGCGGCGACTACCATCCGCTCGAATGCAGGGGAAAATACGCCGACCATGTCATAGCGTTATGCCGG
>CAYNWJ010000202.1:0-7231 GCA_964400815.1 uncultured bacterium | reverse complement strand
GGAGAAGGAAAAGCACCACGGGTCGGGCACCCTCTCTCCCTTCAGGGGGAGAGGGCCGGGAAGAGGGGGGTGCAAAAATTGATAATAAAGTTACTATCACACCACAATACTCATAAGAACGAAGGAGCCGCTCCATGAAACGTACCATCGCACTGACGGCGCTCGGGATGTTGCTCGCCCTTGCCGTATCCGTCCCCGCCTTCGCCCTTGCACGGCCGGATGTGGAATTCAAAATATTCCAGTTCCCCGCCGATATGATACCGCGCATCGACGGCGACGCCTCTGACTGGGACATCGTACCCGACAGCTACGCCATCGGACAGGACCAGCTCAAGGACACCGTGCGCAACAACGCCAATGACCCGAAGGACCTGGATGTCACCGTAAAGGTCGGCTGGGTCAAGGGCATGAACAAGCTCTATTTCCTCTATGAGGGATACGACGACTACTGGGATTTTAAGCACCCCGACCTGCACAACGACATATTCGAGATCGTGGTGGACGGCGATCTGTCCGGCGGGGCGCTCATCCCCTCCATGCGGCCGGACATCGACACCAGCGGCATGAAGGCGGGCGAATGGAGCGGCTACCTCTACCACGGCGTTCACGCCCAGAACTACCATGTCTTCACGCCATCGGTCGGCAAGGAATGGACCATGGTCTGGGGCTGCAACCACTGGATACAGGAGCTGCCCTGGTCGAACTGTGTCTACAACTACGACTTCAAGCACGGCGAAGACGGCAGGCTCACCATGGAGATCATGATCACGCCCTTCGACTACGCTCCCTATGAAGGCCCCGAACGCGCCGTCGTCTCGAATCTCGAGGACAACAAGCTCATCGGCCTTTCATGGAGCATCCTGGACTATGACGACGAGAACGTGAAGGTCCAGCAGTACGAGGGATTCTACAACCTTTCCCAGACCACGCCCATGTACGGCAACGCTTCGGAACTGTGCGCCTTCCGGCTCATGCCCCTCGAGGACAGGTTCCGCGATCCCGTCGAGGCGGACTGGACATTCGAGATCGTTGACATGGACCGCCGTCTCGTGGCTTTCAAGGACCGGTCGTACGGGAACATCACCTCGTGGCACTGGGATTTCGGCGACGGCACAACCTCGACGGAGCAGAATCCACTCCATGAGTATGAAAATCCCGGTCTCATGTACGTGGTCGTTCTGAATGTCAAGGGGCCGGACGGCGAGGCGCGCATGGCGCGTGTGTGGGATGTTGCGGTGAAATAGGGTACGGGGCGGTCACAGTCCGCCCAGGAAACGCAGCACTTCGTCGTACGCCTCCCCGCGGTCGTAATCCCAGAAGAGCACGTGGTTGGAGCGGTCGAGGCGGACCTTCCGCTTCTCGTTCGAGGGAATGCGGCCGAAGGCTTCGAGCATGGCGTCCGGCGATGCGGCGTCGTCGATGGGTGAATACAGCATGAGGACCGGGCAGCGGATGTCTGTCAGGACATCTTCGCGTCCGGCGCGGCGTCCCAGTTCGATGAGCGTGCGGACACCCTGCACGGGAATCCACCGGTATGACACGATCCGGTCCACGACCTCCCGGCGCTCGACCTTGACGAAACCGTCCGACTTGTGGATCCACCGCAGCGCCGGGGAGAGAAGCCCCGTCCAGGTCTCGGGCCTGAGACCGTAATACCAGTGGTGCCTGACACCGAAATAAGGCGCCGCCAGCACGAGACCGTCGACATCTCCCTCCGACGCCGTGAGTGCCGAGAGCGTCCCCCCCATCGAATGCCCCACGAGGACGATGCGTTCGTGACGCCCGCGGAGACGTTCCGTTTCCCCGCGGACCGCCGCGATGAGCTCATCGGGGGTGACACGCTCGAACTCACGGGGCGATGTCCCATGACCGGGCAGGCGCATGACCCGGACGAACCGGCCGGTGGCGGCGATACGCTCGGGGAGTTCGTTGAAATTGTTTGTGGCGCCGATGAACCCGTGAACGCAGAGCACGGCTGTTTTCGCATCGGGAGGACCGAGATCACGGGCCTCGGCGCCGATCATGATGCCTGTTTCGGGATCGCGCGGCACGGTGTCGATGTATCGGTCCACGAGGTAGCCTGTGGCGGCATGGTAGCCGAGAAGAGCGGCCGCGGGAATGATGATGAAGGGAGCGGCGCCGGCCCGGCAGACATCCCCGGCGGGATCATATGCATGCGGCGCCAGAAATCCCGCACAGAGAAAAAGCGCGGAGACGAGGATTGTGAAACGCTTTACGGCGTATCCACCAGACCATCCATCGTTTCCGCGCTTTCGCATCAATCCCGTCACCGCCGGTTGTTTCGCCTACAGTTTTTTGACATGAATGTTCCTGAAATGGATCAGGGCGTTGCTGTCGTGGTTCTGCAGACCGATGTAGCCCTCGGGGGAGAACTCCCTTATCTTGCCGCGCGGCCGGGCGCGCCAGTTCACCACCTCGACATCGTTGAGCAGCACGGTTATCGTGTCGCCGACAAAGGAGATGGTGAAATGGTTCCATTCGCCCGGCGGGTTCCAGGGTTTCGATGACGGGGCCTCGGCGTCATACACCGCTCCCGTCCCGTGGATGCCCTCGCCGCTGTTGCCTATCTGGATTTCGAATGACCGGCTGATGTAGGCGTTGCTGACCGGAACGTCCGGCACACGGATGAAGACACCCGAATTCGTGATGTCAGAGGCGCACATGTAGTCGAGCTCAAGCACGAAATCCCCGTATGTTTCTACCCCGTACCAGAACAGCCCCATGCCGCCCTGCCCGGTCAGGACCCCGGTCTGCGGGTCCAGATCGAAATGACCGGGGCCGTAGTGGTTCCAGCCATGCTTCGTATACCGGCCGTTCACCGGCTTGAGAATCTGCTCATAGCCTGCGTAGTAGGTGATGCTTCTGATGTAGTCGAGGCCCTTGCGGATGGAAGGCGAGGGATTGTCGAGCTCGTCCGGATTCTCGTGCTCGATGGAGATGTATCCCTGGTAATCCTGGATGGTGAGCTCGGCCAGGATATCGTGGACATTGGCCACACCCGAGCCGAAGGGGACGTCGTGAGCCTCCCTGACACCGAACTCGTTCAGGTCCTTGAGGTGGACGTCGGTGATGCGGTTGTCCAGCGCCACGAGGGCGTCCACGGGATTCACGCCGCTCCGCATCCAGTGGCCGGTGTCGGCGCAGGCTCCGATGCGCGGGTCGAATCCCGTGACATTACGGATCACCGTTTCGGGACGGGCGTATTTCGAGGGTGTGGGATGGTTGTGAATGGCGATGTTGATGTTGTATTCACGCACCATTTCCTCGATCAGGGTGTAGTCGTCGTATTGCGGTTCGGTGACGATGGTCCTGATGCCCATTTTTTTCGCGAAATCGAAAACTTTCCGCATCTCGTTCTCGTTGTTGCCGAAATTCACGACACCGTAACTGACCAGCGTGATCCCGTACTCCCTGAGTTTCCCCTTCACTTCTTCTATCCGTTCGTCGGTGAGGTCCGGGCCGAACACCTCATCGCCGCTGCCGGGACCGAGTTTCTGACCGCGGTATGGCTGGAGATGGCGTATGCCCAGATCGCGCACCTTGTCGAGCGTCTCGTAGAAGGTGAACTTGTGGAAGGTCCAGCACTGGACGGCCACGGGGAATTCCTTGATGCGGACAGTGGAATAATCACGCTTCACCGGTTCCGCATCGAACGCGAGGGCCGCGGCGGCGAGAGAAAACGCCAGAACGAAAGCGGCCGCGCCGTGTATCGTGCGTCTTGTCATGTCAACTCATCCTTCCCTGGCGCGTGTGGCTGATTCGGCCGTCAGCGCTTCTTCGGGTTCCAGACGCCGCGAGCCACCGCGGGTATGAAGGTATCGAGGTTTTTCGGCGGGAACTCGATGGTCCTGCCCTCCTCCGCGCTCATGTATGCGGTCATGAGGAGCTCGGTGACATTGACACCATCGTCGAAATTCTCCTCGGGACGGCGGCCGTCGAGGAACGCCTGCACCATGTGACGGTTCTCCGCCTCGTAGCCGTACTCGCTTTCCTCGTTGTTGACAACGGGCATGAGACCGATCTCGGCGTTCTGCTTCTCGACCAGGTCCTCACCCTCGCTCCCCGTGACATTGCGGCTGAAGAAGACCTTGAGGCTCGTGTCGAGGGAGTTGACCGCCATGGAATATTCCGGTCCAAGGAGTTCCATGCTGAGCCTGAGCCCAGCGCCCACGAAGCTCCAGGACGTTGTGCACTCCACCACCACCGTCTGTCCGGCCTCGTCGCGGTATTCCACGAGGGCGCGTCCGAAGTCTTCGGCGGGACGGTTCAGATAGTCGAGCTTGCCGCTGCTGTTTTTGCTCAGGATCTCGGCATATTGGGGAAGCTGCCACTTGAGGCAGTTGGTATAGGCGTTGATCCTGACGGGCGTGAGGGTGTCGCGCGGTTTGCCCGGCTCGGTCAGGATGAAGCGCGCGGTCTCCACCGAATGGCACATCATGTCGTTGATCACACCGCCGCCCTGGAGCTCGCCTTCCCAGAACCAGGGCATGTGGGGCCCGCCATGCTCCTCAGCCGCCCGGGCGAGATAGGGTCTGCCGGTGGTGGCGGCGCCGCGGCGCCAGACGATATCCTTGCCGCGCATGACAGACGGCGAGAAGAGCTGGTCCTCCAGATACCCGTCGAGTACGCCGATCTTACTGACAAGCTCACGGAGTTTGCGCGCTTCGGCGACATTTCTGCCGAGGGGTTTTTCGCACGCCACGCCGATGAGTTCGCCCTTTCCGCTCTCCACCGCCTGTGCGATTTCTTCCATCACCTCGATGCGGGTGAAATTGGGAGAACATATCCAGATGGCGTCGATGGCGGTATCGGCGACCATGTCAGTCACCGTCCTGAAGGCTTTGGCGTCGCCCAGTCTGAGATCCCGGGCCACCTGTGCGGTGGTCTCCGCCCGCTCGACGACCGGGTCCACGACACCCCGCACATCGGCGTCACGAACGCCCATGAACGAGCGTACATGAAAATTGGTGATGAATCCGCCGCCGACGAAACCGACTCCCAGTCTTTTTTTACCCATATCAAAACCTGCCTTTCATTGAATGCATGTATCGTACGTTCGATGGAATGCGTGAACCTGCTGCCATGACGGCGGATCAGGCTGTCCGGACCTTCTTCTCCTTGAAGAGCAGGACGAACGCCACGGCGCTCGCAATGGTCAGCGCACAGGGCACGATGAAGACGCCCGTCCAGTTGGTGACGCCGTCCGGGCTGGTGAAATATGACTGGACACCGCCGGCGAAGAGACTGCCGATGTAGTTCCCGAAACCGAGCACCACGATGGTGATGAGGCTCTGGGCCGAGTGACGGATGTCCTTCGGCGCCACCGTGTCCACATAGATGAACGCCACGGTGAAGAAGAAGACATAGCAGAAACCGTGGAGCGCCAGCGACGCGATCACCAGCCAGGGGGGCGAGCCGATGGCGAAGATGATATAACGAATGGGCCAGGCCAGAACGCCGATGACCATGGTGGGCCTGATGCCGTATTTCGGAAGCACCACGGGCAGCAGGGCCGCCATGACGATAATCTCGGCGAACTGTGCGATGGTCATCACACCGGGCACCGCCGACGCCGCCAGTCCGATCTTGTCGGACATGAGGAAGGGCGCCGTGAGGATGTAATAGAACATGAGCTCCGTGGAAACCACGAATGAGATGATGGTGAACACGGCGAAGTTCTTGTCCTTGAGCATTTTGAGAGCTTCGGCGAATGCCCAGGGCGAGGCGCCTTCCTTCTTCGGGGGCGTGTCGGGAAGGCTAAAGGACTGGAATCCCATGATGATGGAGAGCACGCCGCCCAGGACAAGCGTGTCGCCCGCGAATCCGAGGGATTCATTGCTTCCCGCCAGTATGCGCCACCCGGAAAGCAGAAGGCCGGCAGCGATCCATCCGAGGGTTCCTCCCACCCTGATCTTTCCGAAATCCTTCCCGGCGTCCTGGAGATTGATGAAGGCGATGGAGTTGGTCAGGGCCAGCGTGGGCGCATAGAGCAGGCAGTACAGAAGCATGAGCCACATCATGGCCCCGTATGCCGTCACCGTCGAGATATACAGTAGCAGAACGCCGCCGGCGAGCTGGAGAAAGGCGATGACTTTCTGTGTGGCGAAATACCGGTCGGCGAGCTGTCCCCCGATGAAGGGAGAGATGATGGTCGCCAGCGGAAGGAGGCTGTATATCACTCCCACCTGTGTTCCGGAGTATCCGAGGTCGTTGATGAGATATGCCGAAAGCACGGGGCTCCAGGAGCCCCAGATGGCATATTGCAGAAACATCATGATGCCGAGACGGAGTTTGGCGCTCACGAGGTCCTTCCTTTCCCGGGTGGTTCATGCGGTGGCCGTGTATGTTTGCCCGATATCTTCGAAAAAGCGACAGAACGCGTTCAGGAAGCCGGTGGTTCATCGGGACCGGTGAAGGCATAGATGAGCCGGTCGATGCCGATGATCGTTCCCGTGGGGAACACCGTAAGCACACCCAGCGCGAACAGTTCGATCATGTTCTTGTTGATGATGAGGTAGCTTCCCTCGGAGGGTGCGGTATAATTCATGCCGATAAGCGGCGGATTGCTGACATAGTACAGAAGAAGAAGGAACATGCCCGAGACGCTGGCGACGCGTGTGAGCGTCCCGGTGATCAGGCCCAGCCCGATTGCCAGAAGCCCCCACATGTTCATCAAATCAACCATGCGGAGAACAGCCTGATTGGCGACGATGGCATGAAAGACGGGCGCGAAGATCCATTTCGACTCGATCAGGAATCCCGCGGATGTCCAGTATGGATTGAGGATCTTGACGAATCCCTCGTAGAGGAAATGCCAGCCGATGAGAATCCTGAGAATAACCAGCATGGATACCTGCGGCGTCGTGTACCGCGGAAATCCCCCGAAAATCAGGCGGGAAACGCTTTTCATGCGAAAACCTTTCGGAATCGGTGCGTGATTGATAATAAATGATGAATGGTGGAAGTGAAATATTATGTTTGAACAAGGCGATGTCAATATGGGATTGTGTTATCATGCAATTTCCTGCCAATAGTAAAAGAGAAAAACATGCCTGCGGGTATTGGCAAAATATTCCGTCTCCATACAATAGAGGTCTTTTTCAGAAATCGGATGGCATGAAAAGGCAGTCCGCTCCGGCTTCTTGCGAAGACATCTCCCCTTTCAATGGGAAGTTGAGAAACTCCGGGAGTCTACATGTCCCCATCTGAA
>CAYNWJ010000201.1:2548-7260 GCA_964400815.1 uncultured bacterium | reverse complement strand
GTACGCCCGGTGGTGTGGGAGGACGGCGGGGGTGACCCCGCCTCCTACCCGATCGCCTTCCTCCATTTCTCATAATCCCTCTTGACAACTCCTTCCGTGCAGGGTATAAAACATGAGCGGCGTTCCGGATGACTGCATTCGGAATGAGCGCCGTTCACGTTGCTTCGTCACTCACGAAAGGAGAATCCATGGAGGGAATGCGGCTGGCCATTCATCCGCTCGATCTCGCCATAATCGTGGTCTATCTGGTTGGCATCGTCGTCCTCGGATGCTGGGCCGGGCTCAGGCAGCGCCAGGCAATCCGGGGAAAGGGCTATTTTCTCGCCGGGCGTTCGCTGCGCTGGCCGGTTATCGGTCTCGCCCTGTTTTCCACGAATATCTCGACCATCCATCTGGTGAGCCTTGCCCAGGAAGGGTATGTGAACGGTCTCGCCTATGGCAATTTCGAATGGATGGCGGCATTCACGCTCATCGCCCTGTCGCTCTTTTTCGCGCCGTTCTACATCAGATCCGATGTCGCCACGCTGCCCGATTTCCTGGAAAAACGTTACAGCAGGGCCGCCAGGGACTGGCTGGCCATTCTTTCGATCGTTTCCGCAATTTTCATTCACATCGGTTTCTCCCTCTATACCGGGGCCGTGGTGCTCAGGGGACTGTTCGGCATCGACATCATGGCCAGCATCGTGATCACCGCTGTTCTAACCGGCATCTACACCATTGTCGGAGGGCTTCTGGCGGTCGTTTTGACCGAATCCATCCAGACCGTCGTGCTCGTGATCGGCGCCGTATTCATCACCCTGATCGGATATTTCAAAATTGGCGGCTGGGCGGAACTCGCGGTCCATGTGGATCCGGTCAAGCTCACCGTTCTGCGTTCATCCTCCGACCCCTCGGGCCTGCCGTGGTATTCCGTGTTCCTCGGCTATCCGATCATCGGCATCTGGTACTGGTGCGCCGATCAGACCATCGTACAGCGCGTGCTCGGCGCAAAGGACGAATACAACGCCCGCGTGGGGCCCCTGTTCGCGGGATTCATCAAGATCCTGCCCGTTTTCATCTTCGTGCTTCCCGGTCTGATATGCCTGGGTCTCATCAACAAGGGCCTGCTTCCCGACACCCTCACCGACTCGGCCGACACCTATGCCTTCATGATTGCACACCTGCTTCCCATCGGGGTCAAGGGCATCGTGGCCGCCGCGCTCCTCGCGGCGCTGATGAGCACGGTCTCCGGGGCGCTCAATTCCATCGCCACGCTTTTCAGCTATGATATCTACAACCGCTGGCGTCCCGGCGCTTCGGAAAAGACCCTTGTCCTCGTGGGACGCATCGTCACCTTCATCGCCATGGCCGCCGCGATCCTGTGGTCGCCCTTCGTCAGCCATTTCGAGAGCATCTTCCAGGGGATCGTGTCCATCATCTGTTATATCGCGCCGCCCATCACCACGGTGTTTCTTTTGGGCGTCTTCTGGAAGCGGGCGTCCTCCGCCGCGGCGGTTGTCACGCTGTGGAGCGGTTCGGCCATGGGGCTCGCCGTGTTCCTGCTCGACTGGTTCAGAGAATACACCGGATGGAACGTCCCGTCGATGATGATGACCTTCTATCTCTTTGTGGTGTGCATGGCGATCATGACCGTCGTCTCGATCGTCAGGCCCCACGAGCACACCGAGGACAGCCGCGCCCTCGTATGGCGCAATCCCATGGAGGCCCTGTCGTCCGATTCCTGGGGAGGAATCTTCGATTTCAGGGTTCTCGCCGGGGTGCTGTTCGCGCTGATGGTCCTGCTGTATATCTTATTCGCATAGATATGGCCGTGTATCCAGTTCATTAAGCAACGAATGATTCAGCTGTTTTCTCTGCAAAGCCCCCTTCCGCCGCTTCGCGCCATCTTCCCCCGAAGCGGGAGAAGGAAAAGCACCACGGGCCGGACTCCCTCTCTCCCTTCAGGGGGAGAGGGCCGGGGAGAGGGGGGCAATTAAAAACCAGGGTTTTTGCCTGAAATGCACAGTTTAAGGCCCGGTCAATATCAACGTGTTTGGTGCTTGCTTTATTGGATAACCGGGTTGATATACGGCCGGGAGGCATGGAAGGGGAATGCCGTGCAGTCATGCCGGGTGTCGAACATCCGCCGCCCGAGCCCTGCGGACGATCAATGACGTACATCCATATCCCGGGAGAATAGAACAATGATGAAACAGATGCTGCTCGTTTCGATCATCGCCGCCTTCGCCGTGGTGTGTTATGTCGCAGGCCAGGCGAACAGCCAGCCCAACCGCCGTTTCAGACGCTATGGTAGTGTCATCGGTGTCAAGCCTGAGATGCTCGACATCTACAAACGTCTCCACGCGGATCCCTGGCCCGGGGTCGTCAACAGGATACGCGAGTGCAACATCCGCAACTATTCCATCTATCTCAAGGAAATCGAGCACGGGAAGTATTATCTCTTCTCATATTTCGAATATGTGGGTACGGATTTCGAGGCCGACATGAAAAAGATGGCCGAGGATCCGGTCACACAGGAATGGTGGCGCAATACCGATCCCTGCCAGCTCCCCATCCCGACCCGCGGCGAGGGGGAGTTCTGGGCGACCATGGAGGAGGTGTTCCATTCAGACTGAAACATCTTCAGGCCCGGCCATAAACAGGGGCGTCCTCCCCGTTTTGAAATGGAGTCCATGACATGAGATATGGGATGCGAACGATACTGACGGCGGTCGTTTGTGGTACGGTGGTGATGGCGGCGGACGCGTTGTGTGAGACGCGGGCCTGTCTCGACGGGTATGTTATCGCCGGACGGCACGCCATCGAATACCCGCGTCCGGCGGTCGATTTCTTCGAGGGCGGGATACTGGGGAACGGCGGCCTGGGGGCGGTGGTGACCACACGGCCCGACGCCGTCGTCATCAGGTTCGGCCACAACGATGTCTGGGACATTCGACTGGCGGAGGACAACAGGGAGGCCATCGGCACATTCGACGAGCTGTTTGCCAAGGTCGACGCCATACCCGACACCCTCGAACGTCTCGACGAGGTTCCGTGGTTCAGGGACTATCTGGCGCTGATGCGTGAGAATTACGCCAAACCCTATCCCCGGCCGTTCCCCTGCGGATCTGTCATATTGTGGTTCGACCGCCGCCATGCCGAGCTGCTCGGTCATTGTGTTCATGTCGACCGGGGTGTCTGCGAGGTCGATTTCATGGTGGACGGCGCTCCCCGCACGCTCGAGATTGTGACCGACATGCGTGATGACCGGCTGTGGCTGGTCATGCGGGATATGAACGGTGAACCGTCGCCTTCGCCGTTCGTTTACGCGGCCCTGCTTCCCGATCCCGAGACCCCCCGTGAGTTTCCATCCCCTGCGACGAGCACCGACACCGACAGTGGCATTCTGTCGTTCCGGCAGGTGCTGCCGTTCGTCGAGCGTCCGGAATCGCCCTATGCGGGTCATCCCCGGGACCGGGCCTTTCGCCTGAGCGCCCGGATCGATGGTTCATTCGCAGGCGATTCCCTGCGTCAGGCGGGGGAATATACGGGTCTCGGTATCATTCCGGGAGATCGTCCCGACCGTGAACCGAAAGGCCTGATTCCCCGCGATATTCCTTTCCGGATGGTGGTCGAGCTCGAACAGGGAGGGGCATCGTCGGTGAATGGCGGCGCTGAAAGGACGCCCGTTCCGGACGCCGCAGCGTTCTCCCGCGCCGCCCTTGAAAGCGAAGATGTCTGGCGGGAATTCTGGCGAAAGTCGGCTGTGGCGCTCGACGATGTTCTTATCGAACGCACCTGGTACCGTAATCTCTATTTTCTCCGCTGCGCCCTGCGTGAAGGGGCGGCCTGTCCGGGGCTCTTCGCCAACTGGAGTTTCCGTTCCATCGGGACGGCGTGGCACGGCGACTACCACATGAACTACAACACCCAGCAGCCGTTCTGGGCGGCCTTTTCCACGAACCATCCGGAACTGCACATTCCCTATGTCGATATGGTGGAGCAGGTCCTGCTTCCCGTAAGCAAAGCCTGGGCGCGTGATTATTACGGTCTCCGGGGGGCATTCTTCCCCCATTCCGCCTATCCGGTTGAAATGAGCATCATGCCCTATCCGCTTCCGACCTGGGGCTGGGAAGTGTTCGAAACGCCCTGGACGGTGCAGAGCCTGTGGTGGCACTATACCTACACCGGTGACGAGGACTTTCTCAGGGAGCGCGCGTTCGGGATCATGAAGGAGGCGGTGCTGTTTCTCGTCGACTACATGAAGCGTCCCGAGGCCCGCGGCGGCCGTTGGAGCGACGACAACCACCACATATTCCCATCGGTGCCGCCCGAGCTGTATGGTCTCAAGCCGGGTTTCGACAAGAATTACGACACGCAGGCCGACCTGGCCCTTACCCGCTTCGTGTTCGATGCCTTCATCGAGGCATGCGATATCCTTCATTATGGGACGGCGGAACGTGAGCTCATCGGGGACATACGGGACATACTCGACAATTATCCACCATTTCCGACCGCCCGAACACCCGGAGGAGAGCATGTGTTCGTCTCGGTTCCCGGAGAGGACCCGGACGTGGTCTACAATGTCCCCGCGAGCCTGATGACGGTCTTTCCCGGCGAACAGCACGGGCGCCATTCCGATCCCGCCACCTACCGCACCGCCGTGAACACGTTCCTGAACCAGCAGAACGAGGGTGGCAACGATCTCGTGTTTCTAAATCTCCAGGCGGCGC
>CAYNWJ010000201.1:0-2538 GCA_964400815.1 uncultured bacterium | reverse complement strand
GCATCCTGGAGCTGGACCGTTTCAAGCGTCAGATCGAATACTGTCTGCTGCCGAACGGCACATGCACCGACAAGGTGCTCCAGATCCACGGGCGCTACACCAACACCACGCCTTTCGATTTCATGGCGCCCATGGGAATCTGGTTCGAGAATTTCGGCCTTCCGGCGGTGATCGACGAGTGTCTGCTCCAAAGCTACAACGGGGAGATCAGGCTCTTTCCCAACTGGCCCATGCAGGCAACCGCGGAATTTTCCACCCTCCGGGCCCGGGGAGCGTTTCTCGTGAGCGCACGCTGTTCGGGAGGCCGTGTTGAGTGGGTGGAGATACGGAGCGAAACGGGAAACGACCCGGTGATCGTGTCCCCCTGGCCTGAAGGCATGCGGGTCGAGCGGGCCGACGGCCGGTCTGATTCATGTCCGGGGGAGACCGTCCGGGTGCCGATGTCCGTGGGCGAGACGATACGTCTGCTGCCGGGCGGGTGACACATGCATCGATTGTTGGAACCACTGAAAGGAGCGGCAATGGGAGAATCCGTCACACGCCATGGCACGGTGCTCGAGATAGAGCCCGGAAGGATCGATGAATACAAGCGCCTCCACGCCGCCGCGTGGCCGGGTGTACTGACGACCATCAGGGTGTGCAACATCCGTAATTATTCGATATACCTGCGGGAGGTGGAGCCCGGCAGGTTTTATCTGTTCTCCTATTTCGAGTATACGGGCGATGATTTCGAGGCGGACATGGAAAAGATGGCCGCCGACCCCGTCACGCAGGATTGGTGGAAGGTCTGCGTTCCCTGCGTGAAACCCCTGCCGACCGCCGCCGGGGGGGAACTCTGGGCGCCCATGGAGGAAGTCTTCCACAGCGATTGACCCGAAGCCATATCCTCTTTTTGCTCCCGTTTCGTGATATAATTTCGTATATTTCTTCCGTTCGTGGCACTATATCGCGGGTGGATGCGTGCCTGTGTTCACATGAGGCGCATGGAGACCGTCATGTCATTGAAAATATGGTTCAAGCAGTCGCGCGCGGATTTTCTCGTGCTCTCGGTGTTCCTCGTCATGATCGGCGGGGCAGCGGCGCATCACGACGGATATTTTCATCCACTGCGCTTCCTGGTCACCATGGCCGGTGTGGTGCTCGCACACATGAGCGTGAACATGTTCAACGAGTATTCCGACTGGAAGACCGGCGTGGATTCCCATACCGTCAGGACCCCGTTCAGCGGTGGTTCGGGGACGCTCCAGGCGGGCATGAACGCTCCGCGGCGGGTTCTGGCAGCCTCATGGCTGACCCTGGGACTGGCGTTCATCTGCGGGTGCTGGCTCGCCTGGGTTTCGGGGTGGCCGGTTCTTCTCTTCATGGCGGCGGGCGGCGCCGTCACCGTGCTCTACACCGATTATCTGGCAAAATGGATGCTCGGCGAGATTTCGAGCGGCCTCACACTCGGGACCCTTGTGGTCCTCGGGGCATATTACGTTCAGGCGGAAACCTTCTCCACCGGTATTGTGTGGATATCCATCCCTCCCGGGCTTCTTACCCTCGAATTGCTTCTGCTCAACGAGTTTCCCGATGCCGACGCCGACCGTCACGGCGGACGCCGTCACCTCGTGATCGTGTTTGGGAAACGGACCGCTTCATTCATCTATACAGGTATTCTTGCAGCGGTGTATGCCGTTATCGTCCATGCCGTCGCCGCGGCCGGTGTCCCGAAAACCCTGCTTCTGGGGCTTCTGACATCACCGCTCGCCGCAGCCGCGGCCATCATCGCCATCAGGAATTTCAATGACATGAAACGTCTCGTGCCGGCGCAGGCCATGAATGTCATCGTGGTCCTGGCGACGGATGTTCTGTTGGCGGTCGGTTACCTGCTTGCCTGATGCGGCGCTCAGTTGTCAATCGGTGAGGTTCGTGAATTCAGCGAGTGATACGGGTTGCATATTTATGAATATAGTCCAACTTTTTCTGTAAAAAACCGTCTCCTCGATCGCACGCAACTCATTTCCACAGCATCCATCCTCGGTTACCTCCGCACCATCCACTCCTCGATGGCTTCCATCGCCGGGCCGATATCAGCCGGACACACGCGTTCTCATCGGGAAAGGCCCGCACCACACGCGTGCGCTGTTCAAGTTCCTGATTGAAGCGCTCCGGCATGTTCGTGGTACGCAGCCGCTTCCGATGATGTGCGGCAACTGGATGGTACGGGTGCCGGTCCCCGCACGGCCGCATCCGCCACGTCCCTATCCCTTCATCGAGGCCCTGCGACAACCGGGATACCCGGCTCCGCGATATCGCAAGGCCGTGCAACTGCCAGGTGATCTTCTTCACCTCGCGGGTCGAGAATCTCCGTCAGCGCCAGCACCAGCGCCTTCTCGTTGTGCTGATCCTTCGCGAACAGCTCCGTCTGGAAGCGCCCTTCACGGTCCTTCGGCACCATCAATTCCAGCGTGCCGACGCGTGTCTTGGAGGTACAGTCCGCTATCATGCTTCTCAGGGTGAGCCATGTTCCAGCTCCTTTCGGTACGCCGGTTATCC
>CAYNWJ010000200.1:0-7263 GCA_964400815.1 uncultured bacterium | reverse complement strand
GGTGATACATGCCGATGAAATAGAACGTGCTCATGTACAGCACGGAATACACGATGAATATGGACGCCCATTGCAGATTCGAGTAGCCGGGGGCGTTCTCCAGCGTGATCCCGAACCGCATCAATATTCCAAGTATAAGTGATATATTGAGTAAAAGCAAATCCAGGAGCGGCTGACGTGCTCGGGCGAGGAGTTTGAGACCGTAAACGATCCCCATGCTCGCATATATGGCGGCGACGATCAGCCAGCCGGGCGGATACTTCTTCGAGCCGCGGCCATAATGCTTGGCCACGAAAATGTGCATCGCAGTATAGAAGTCGCGCACGCTTTTCAGGGTCGGAACGGTCCTGGTGCTCTCTCCCTTGAAATGAATGATCTCTGTGTCGGGAACATAGTGGATCTTCCAGCCCGCCTGCTTTATGCGATAGCAGAGATCGAGGTCCTCGCCGTACATGAAGAAATCGTCATCCAGAAAGCCCGCCTGGTCGAGGGCCTCCTTGCGGAGCATCATGAAGGAACCGGAGATGGCGTCCACTTCGGTCACCGCGTCGGGATCGAGATATGTGAGATTGTACGCTCCGAATGTGCGCGATTTGGGGAAAAGTCCCGAGAGCCCGATCATCTTGTAGAATGCCACGCCCGGTGTGGGAAATCCCCGCCGGCAGGCCAGCTGCAGGGAACCGTCGGGATTGATGACCTTGCATCCCGCAGCACCCGTATCCGGGTGGCTGTCCAGGAAGGCGTCCATCGTGCGGAGGGTGTCCTTCTGGAGCACGGTGTCGGGATTGAGCAGAAGGACATACCGCCCGCGGACCCGTTCGAGGGCGAGATTGTTCGCACCGGCGAAACCGAGATTGACCCCGCTTTCGATCAGCCGAACGGCGGGATATTTCCGCCTGACCATCGGGACGCTGTCGTCCTTCGAGTCGTTGTCGACGACGAAAACCTCCACGTCACCGTCATACTCCCGCATGGATTCCTGGAGCGTCGCCAGCGTCTGGTCGAGAAACGACGAGACATTGTAGCTCACGATGATTACGGAGAGATCTGTCGTTTTATCCATATCGGGTGCATTCATGGGCGTCACGACGCATATCGCGGGTTCATGCCATCACTCACAGCCTGCCGAACAGTTTCAAGAAGCGCAGTTTCCAGACCATGACGGCGGCTTCACGGGCGATGTGGAGGGACATTTTGGAATCGCCCCGGGTCCTGTCATAGAAAACAATCGGGATCTCCTTCACGCGGAACCCTTTCGACCATGCCTTCATGGTCATCTCGATCTGGAAGGCATAGCCCGTGCTTTTCACCTTCGACAGGTCGATCGCCTCCAGCACCTTCCGGCGAAAACACTTGAATCCGCCGGTCGCATCCCTGACCGGCAGCCCCGTAACGATCTGCGAATATCTGTTGGCGAAATAGGAGATCAGGAGCCTGCCAAGGGGCCAGTTTATCACATTGATGCCGGTCAGATACCGGGAGCCGAGTACCAGATCGGCCTCCTCCACGGCGCGCATGAAATCGGACAGGTACTCCGGCCGGTGCGAAAAGTCGGCGTCCATCTCGAAAAAGACATCGTATACCCGTTCGAGCCCCCACTGGAATCCGGCGATATAGGCCTGTCCGAGACCATTCTTTTCGGGGCGGTGAAGGACATGCACCCGGGAATCCTCCCGCGCCATGCCATCCGCAATGTCCCCGGTCCCGTCGGGCGAGTTGTCATCAACCACCAAGACATGGAGGTCAAGCCCGAGATCGAGCACCGCTCCGGTGATTTCACGGACATTTTCCCGTTCGTTATAGGTCGGGATGATGACGAGTCCCTTCAGGGCCATGTATCGATCCTCTTTCCGTCGCGGTGGTCATGCCGGGTGGTCGTGTATACTGTTGAGAGCCGCCTGGAAGAGTACGGGCGGCATTCCGACGATATCCTGAAGTTTGTCGGTCACGAACCCGCTTTCCAGGGGCCGTTTCGCGAGAAAGTCCATCTCAGATGTCCGCACCGGCGTCACCAGCGACCGGTCAAAGCCGAAGGTCCGGCAGACCGCCTCTGCCATGGCGTAACGCGAAAGACGGTCCTCGGTGCCGTAATGCAGCACTCCCCGCTCATCGGAGGCGGCGAACCGCCACAGCATCTCCGCCAGTTCGTCGAGCCACGCGGGCGTCGTGAACTGGTCGTCCACGATGCGCAGATGGTCCCCCTCCTCCAGCATTTCGACAAGCCACGAAACGAAATTGTGGGATGCTCCCTCACGCCGAACGCCGAACGGCACGCTGACCCGCACGACGAGGAGATTGTCGAGCACGCGCGCGGCCGCCTCTTCGCCTGCGAGTTTCGAACGGCCATAGACATTCAGCGGGTTCGTCGGGTCATCCTCGGTATAGGGTCCCGCACGCCCGTCGAACACATAGTCTGTGGACACGAACACCAGTCGTGCGCCGGAGGCCGCGCAGGCTTCAGCCACGTGGGCCGCGCCGTCGCGATTGACGGCAAACGCCCGTTCCGCGTCGCGCTCGCAGCCGTCCACATCCGTCATGGCGGCCAGGTGAATGACGGTATCGGGACCGGCGCATGTGATGCCGCGCATGACGGAATCACGGTTCGTAATGTCGGCCCGCAGCCAGCTCACGGGCGGAATGTGCTGCTCGAGAGGCGCCACGAGGGCCTCTGCATCCACACCCGCAGGCAACGCCTCGAGCAATGCCGATCCCACCCGGCCTGTCGCACCGGTCACCACAGCTTTCATGGCCCTGTGTTCTTCCCTTTGAACCGTGAAAAAGCACAGGCCCCGGCAGCAGAAACGAAAACGAAGGCAAACGCCGACAGGGAAAGCATTTTCCCGGTGCGATACGGTTTCGAGCGGAAACGGAACTCGATGGTGTGTTCACCCGCCGGACACCCGACCGCCATGAAGGCGCCGTATGCCCGGTATATGGGCGTTTCACTTCCATCGACGAAGGCGCGCCAGTGGGGTGTCATGTTCTCGGAGACCACCACGAGCCCCGCGGCGTCGAGATCGGCTGTAACAATCATTCCCGCTTTCGTGTATTCGAAATCGGCGCCTGAAGCCGGTTCCGGCGGTGCGGTTACCGGAGGGGTCGAAGGTCCCCCGGCGTCATCGACTGTCAGCAGCGCCGTTTTCGCCGCGTCGAAATCGGCGTCCCGCATCAGCTCGACAGCCGCCGTGTCGCTCGGGACCTTACGCCAGTCGTGTACCACGAAGGCGCGGTCCAGGGCATGCGGGTTCTCTATGAGCCGTGGACGTCCCGACTGCATGTCCGGGAAGACCACATACCGCACGCCCGCGGCCCTAAGGAAGTTGTTGCGCCCCATTCCGTCCGGATCGACATTGAAGCTGTCGTCGATCCAATGGAGCAGGAAGTTGCGGCAGTTCGAGCCGCCGCGATAGAGTTCGTAGCTTTGCAGTTCGTTGTTGTGGTTCCCGTCGGCCGCCTGCACGCCGAATATCGCATAGTAGTTCACATTGTGGTGAATGCGGGCCATCTGGGCGAATATCCCGAGAATCCTGAAGGGACCGTCCGCGGCCATTTCCTCCTGAAGCCGCGGGATGGTCTCGTCGGGCGCCGTTCCCTCATAGGTATCAGGATCGACGGTCGTGATGAAGCGCGCGTCGACAACCGTCTGATCCACCACGGTAACCAGCGCCAGGAGCACGATCAGCGCGGCGGGTGTTATCTTCCGCCCCAGGAACAGCCATATTCCGCCCAGCGCCGCGCCTGCCAGGATGACCACACGCCAGAGCTCGGCGGTGAAGAAGCGGACATTCGCGGCGATTGCGTCGCTTCTGTCCACCGTTCCCTCGCGGGGGAAGACGCTCCGCCAGGCATCGAAAAACGATTCGCCCATCAGGGAGACCACGACCGCCGCGGCGAGGATTCCACCGAGAATGTACAGCGGCCGTCTGTCACCCGTCACAAGGGGGATGTCACGGTCCAGGAGGGATGAGATAAAACGCGCGCCCATCACAACGACGGCGAAGGCGAAGAGGAATATGATCATGCCCGGGGCACGGAAATTCTTCACGCCCGGAACGACTGCGTAGAAGAGACGATAGAATGGTGTGTTGGCACCAAGGGCATAGACGAGGGACAACACCGACAGACCGAGAAAAAACCACGTCCGCCGGTCCCGGATGAGCCAGAGCGAGAGCGCGGCGAAAAGAATCGGAAGGATGCCGTGATATTCGGAATTCAGCTTGAAGGGATTGCGCCCCCAGTATAAATCCTGCCTGCTTTCGAAGCGGCCGTCCATGTATCCCTGGAACGAGGGAACGATCATGCCGGCGGCCTCCTCGGGGTGCATCGACCATGAGGTGGCGTACTCGTACCCCGTGCGCATCTCCCCCGCCCTGACCGACTGGCCCGTGGTGAATGCATAGGCGGGCAGAAGCTGGACCGCGCCCAGCGCCACCGCCGCGATGACCGCCATGACAAAGTATCCGGTCCTGACACCCGTGGCTTTCGGATCACGGTCACCGGTGAGCAGCCTGAACAGGAAGTACAGACCGAGCGCCCAGTAGGAATAATAGGCCATCTGCACGTGCGATGTGAGGATGAGAAGTCCCATTACGGCGCCGAGAAGCGAGAAATCGAGAAGTTTCGGGCGGTTCATGCCCCGTTCGAGGAACAGGAACGCGAGGGGCAGGAACGCGGTCACATACATCTTGGCGTCGTGTCCCGGAAAGACGAGCGAGACGAACGAAGGCGCGAGCATGTACATGAGCCCCCCCAGGAACGAGGCGTCCCGCCGGAGCCCGAGGGTCCTGAGAAACGCGTACATGAACATGCCCGCAAGGAGGACATGCCACACCAGCTTGTGTCCCAGGGCGCGGGACAGGGGCATGAAGAATTTCAGCCACGCTCCAGGATAGAACGTGTCACCGTGCATGGCGTCGATGAAGGGAAGCCCGCCCAGGATGAAGGGATTCCAGCGGGGTATGCCGCCGTGCCCGGCGTGATATTCCTTGTAGTACTTGCGGGTGTAGACGCCGTCGGGAATGGTGTCGTTTCCGAACAGCATGTCGTCGCTGAAGAGAAAATCCCGAAACAGGAAAATGGTCACCACCAGGTAGACGGCGAAAAAGAGCCACTTCGCCCCGCTGCTATCGAAGAAGGAATCGAGCCCCGAGCCGGATGTTTTCGTCTGTGCAGGCCGCGTGGTATCCCGTTCGCCGCCGCGATGTTTCGTCTTGTTCTTTTTCGCTGTCATTATGTCCGCCGAAGCATCATGTCTGATTGAGATTTGTGTATCGAATGCCGTGTGAAAATGCGCCGTCTCACGCTCTGCCGCACATTGACACCAACGCATTCAAATATAAGGAAATGAGCAGAAAAAACAAACGGAGATATTATGTCCGGCAACCCCGATTTTCCGACACACACATGTATTTCGGTGGTTTTCAATTTCTGAACCGGGATTTTTGGGATTGCCGGATGAACCATGATTACAATCCTGTCAATCCGGTAATCCCATTAATCATGGTTCAAACGGTGGACGATCAATCATTCTTCTTCCATCAACATCATCATCTTTTTACATGCGATCCTGAGAACCATTCAGAGAAGTTCTTCTTGCATGAATATTGAATGTAATACCATAATACCATATAGCTTATGTGTATTCTCCTTGTGGTTTTCCGGGGATTGCCGGAGATATTATGAGGCGTACGATGGGGCGTCCGGCTCAGGATCATTCGTCCAGTTCCATGTCGAACACCGGCATATTCTCCGGCTCCGCGCCGTGGACAACAGCATGGTACAGGCTGCCGTAATGCTCCGCCACCGTGTCATAGTTCACCCGTTCAGCGATCAGGCGGCGTGAATAGTCACCGAACCGCTCCCGCAGGTCCGCGTCCCCGGCAAGTTTCAGAATCGCCTCTGCGATGCCGTCCGCATCCCGTTCCGCCACGAGGATACCGTTCCTGCCGTCCCTGACGAGCACCGGGATGCCGCTCAGGTCGGATCCGATCACGGGAAGCCCGGCCGCCATCGCCTCGGGCACCACCACGGGAAGACCGTCCACCGCCCCCGACCGGTGACGTATCGAGGGAACGACGAACATGTCGGCAAGGGAGAAATACATCTGAACACGGTCACGCATGACCGGTCCCGGCATGAAGACCCTGTCCGCCAGGCCATATTCCGCGGCGCGACGCCTGAGATCGTCATGGAGGACGCCTCCGCCGGCAAGGACGAGCACCACATCCTCCCGAGCACCGGCAACCGTTCTGAAGGCATCGAGCAGATGGGAGAAACCCTTCACATGCACCATTCTGCCCATGGCGAGCACGACGAGGCTTCCGGCGGGAATTCCAAGCTCACTGCGGAGCGCTTCGGTGTCGCCGGGCGTCACGCGCCTGGAAAAATCGGCGTCCACGGTGTTCGGGACCAGGCCGATCCCGCCGGTGTCGATGCCGAGTGCTCCCAGCCTGCGGGTGAGATCGGGACTTGGCGAGGTGATCCACGCGGCATGCCGGGCGGCGAAACGTGCCATGGAACGGAACAGGGCGTTCTTTTCGGCCGTGAAGACATCGGAGCCGTGCAGCTGGATGATCAGGGGGATTCCCGTCTTTTTCGCCACCTGCGCCGCGATGAAACCATTGGGAAGTATCCAGTGGGCGTGGAGAACATCCGGACGCTTTTCGCGAACGAGCCCGAGAAAGGACCGGTACGCCCCGAGAAAGAGAAGCGGCGACAGGGCGAAGACACGTTTGCGGAACCGCACATTGCCCTCGATGGTCCGGGAATAGCCGAGAATGTGCAGGGATTCGGGCCAGACATAGCGGTAGGTCCTGAGATCGACCGAATGATCGCCGGACCTGCGGTCCCATGCGGGGTCGAAGGCGGTGAGCACGGAAACATCATGGCCGAGCGAGGCGATACGCTCCATCAGGTGCTCGACGAAGGGGGCGTTGATGTCGTCGATGAAACGGGGATAGGTATGGGTCAGGGTGCAGACGTTCATGGCAGATCGATTCCGTGACGGTGAGCGGGACGTTCCGGCGGGAGGAACGGGATCGGGCATCAGGCGCGAATGGGCCTACGGGGACCGGATGTCGTCCCGGATATTCCGTTCCATGCGGCTGTGGGTGATCAGTTCGGCGAGCAGCCCGGTCGAAATGAACTGCACTCCCAGGAGGAACAGAAACACGCCGCCCACCAGCAGGGGCTGCCGTCCCTGGATGTTCCTGAAACGCAGCCAGAGGGTGACAATGTACACATTGACGATCCCGCCGAAAAAAC
>CAYNWJ010000199.1:4103-7320 GCA_964400815.1 uncultured bacterium | reverse complement strand
GCACATCGCACTATTATGTCTCGCGGCGGGCGGCCGAAATGATCGACGAGCCCTATGACGCACCGAAGATCATCACCTGCCACCTGGGCAACGGCTGTTCGATCGATGCCGTGCAGGGAGGGCGCGCCATCGAGACGTCCATGGGCTTCACTCCTCTCGAGGGGCTTGTCATGGGCACCCGCACCGGCGACGTGGACGCCGCCGCCGTTCTTTACATTATGAAACGGGAGGGGCTTTCCCCGGAGGAGATGGACGGCATTCTGAACAAGAAGAGCGGACTTCTCGGTGTCAGCGGCGTCTCCCCGGACATGCGGGAGGTGATGAAGGCCGCGGAAAACGGCAGCGAGCGTGCCGCCCTCGCCATCGATGTGTATTGCTACAGGATCAGAAAATACATCGCCATGTACGTCGGTCTCCTCAACGGCCCGGACGCGCTGGTGTTCACAGCCGGCGTGGGGGAGCACAGCCCCCTTGTCAGGAGCAAGTCATGCGAGAATATGGACAGGCTGGGCATCGAGGTGGACGAATCGAAAAACCGCGCGGCCACCGGCGGGGAAGTCGAAATCGGCAGGGCGGGAGCGGATGTGAGGATCTTCGTGATACCCACCAATGAAGAGATCGTGATCGCCCGCGAAGCCGAAAGGATCTGCTCCCACTGACAGGTGTTTCCATGCCGTGTGGTTGCCGGTGTATCCGCCTCCTTCTCCGGGCGTGGCCCATGACAACGCCGCCCGATACATTATAATACGCGTATCAGGCTCGCCGACGGACCGCTTATGTCATTTCGATGTATCGTTTTGAGCGACACACACTTTTGCGCTTCCGACGCCTGCCGTGAAGGTGTGTTCTGGAACCGGACCACAGAACGCTCGTCCGGACGTATGGCACAGGCGCTCGTGAAGCTCGTCCGCCGGCAGGCCCCCGATTTCGTCATCCACTGCGGTGACCTTACCGCCGACGACACGGAAGAGAACTGCCGGATGGCCCGCGATGTCATGGAGGATCTCGGCTGCCCGTGGTATGGCGTGCCGGGTAACCACGACACCCGTTACGGCAATGGCCGCGCTTTGCTTGCGGAAGTCTTTGACGGCGATGGCGGCGTCACCTCGTTCGCCCGTGTTCTCGGCGGTGTTCGTTTTCTCTTTCTCGATGTTGTCCACTGGCTGCATGCAGACGGCTCTTTGACACCGCGCTTCGACCGCGAACTCTACGATGCCGGCCGTATTACCGGCATGGGGCCGTCGCAGGGCGACCGGCTCTGGCTCGAACGGGTAATCGCCGCCTCGCCGGAACCGGTCATCGTGGTTTCCCACGCTCCCGCGCACTTCAGGAAATCGTATCCCATCGCGACGCTTCCCTATGGCAAACCCGTTTCGTCCCCCGAAACGGCGCCGGAGGATTTCATCAGCGGGTTCATCGGAGCTGATGAGGGCCGCCGGGAAATCCTTGAAACCATCTCGGGCGGCGAACGCGTGAAAGCCTGCCTGTCGGGCCACTGGCACTTCAATGACGCTTTCGGGGAGGACGGCAGGTTGTTCATGATAACCGGCGCCCTGCGCGAACTGCCCTATGAAGTCCGGCTGCTCGAACTCGACGGCGGCGGGATGCGGGTGAAGACCCTGGGCCTGGACGTCCCCGATCTGACGCGGCGTTCCTTCGTGAAAGAATGGGGCAATTCCTGGGTGAAGGGGCCCGCTGCGTCCCGTGATTTCGTCTTTCAAACCGACTGATTCTCCCCTCCCGATACTGAACAATATCACGAAAAAATAACTTGTTCATCCCGCCGAACGTTCATACTATAGTTCATGAAGCCTCTTTTTTACGGACAGAATTGCCAGGGTTCATGCAAGCCGCATATGCCGGGAGGGGAGCCATGAGAAAACGGGTAACAGCCTTCCTGATTATTCTGATGTCGATCGGGATGGCAGGACCGGGAAGAGCCCAGAGTGTCTATGAATTGAGAAAGCTCACCGAGCAGGACTGGCTTGCCATGTCCACGGAGGAACGCCTCAGGGCGCTCGCCGCGGAGGTCAAGCACGAAGAGAACCAGTCCTTCCTCGGGCAGTTCGGCAGGTATCATGACCTGTACAAGCGATGGGGATACGAATTCTACGAGATGGAGGACCGCTACGAGAACTATGCATTCCGTGGATACGAGGCGTACAACGTCATCGAGGAGCGCCGCCGCCGCTGGTCCTACAACGAGTTCGGCGACCGTATCGCCAGAATGCGCCACAATGCCAACATCTGGCGGGAAATCTATTCCGGCGACGGGACCTACCAGGTCTACATACCCTTCAATTACATCAATACAATCGGCGTACGCACGGGTTATGTGGACGGTGTCTGGGTGGCGCGGGAAGGCACCGACGACTGGGCCATTTCGGTTACCGGCGCCGGGGCCCTCAGGACGAAATTCACCCCACTTTCGCTTTCCCTTCCCAATATAGACGGTGTTTCCATCGATTTCCAGTCGGTGAACACCTCCCTCAAATTTATCACCAGTGTCTACGTTGGTTCGACAGGCCGAAGCGGTGGAATCGGCGCAGACCTTGTCAGGCGCGGCGGTGTCATGCTGCGCGGCGGTCGACTGAGACGGAAATTCGGTGTGCTCACCCTCGGTGCGACCTATGCCACGGCATACGGCGTCCAGGGGAACCGCGAACGGGGCCGTGAATGGCGCGGCACGGTCACGACCGACACGCCCACACCGATCATGGCCGCCATCCGGTTCATCGACGATTCTCCCGAGGACGGCGAGGGTGGTCCCGTCGTCTATGACGTCCGTATCAAGCTGAACGGCCGTTTTCACGACGAGATCATCCCGCAGATCATGCTGGACGATGTCACCCTCGACAGGACGAGCGCCATCACCGACAAGCTGGTCATGGACTATGTGGAGCCGAAAACGGCCATCGGCATCGGCGCGCCGGAATACGACCATTTCAACATCAGCTCGACTGTGCCCAAGTATGCAGACTTTTTCATGCTCACCAATCTCATGAAGGGTTACAACGCGGACAATGTCAGCAAAAAATTCGACAAGAATCTCGCCAACCAGTATTTCACCCTGACCGAGCAGGCGGGCAAGCCGTTTCAGGCCAACGGCACCGAGGCGATTGTCTATCTCTTCGACCTCGGCAGCTTCACCGGCAGGCTGAACCGTCTGGAAGCGGTGACCACCGTCGCCAACGACTACCGTATCCAGACCTCCATG
>CAYNWJ010000199.1:0-4093 GCA_964400815.1 uncultured bacterium | reverse complement strand
CCATGATATATACGATGGATACCCAGGGGGGGCACGATTCCACCGGCAAGGAGAACACGTGGTACAACGCCACCTATTGGCGGACGGCGGCACAGTGCGAGGGCAACATCAAGGACGGCTCCAATGTGCGGACGGTATCGCTCGATTTCGGCTATCAGGTGGCATCGGTCATGTACGGGTTCGACGCCGATTTCAATTACCGCGGATTCAAGGTCAGGGGCGAATGGATGACGAATTCCACCCACTACATGTTCGCGGAAGGTGCTCCCGGTTCCGGACGGCCCGAGAACATCATCGCCGGCATGCCTCCACGCACCGGGCACAGGTGGTCGGAAATCGATCATGCCTATTATGTCATCACCGAGAAGGACTGGAACAGGTTCGGTTTTTCCGGCGAGATGTTCAAGATGGGCAAATTCTACAAGCCCTATTTCGATTTCTTCTATCCGGCGGCCGCCACTTCCGGCGCGCGATACGCCATCATGTCGAGAAACAACCTGACACGCATCCCCCTGATCGAGGACAACGACGACGACGACATGTATCCCGACACCATGACCGTCCGGCGCACCATGGGATTCCAGATATACGAGCAGGAGGACCCCGACGGAGTGTTTCCGGGCAACGACGCCGACAACGACGGTCTCCCGGACAACAACCGCAACAACAACTCCATTCCCGACTATGACGAGCCCTTTCTCATGTTCGATGTCGATCCGGATGATTTCGTCTTCGGAAACGATTACAACAACAACACCATCCCCGATTTCCGCGAAGACGACATGAAGCTGGACACCCCCTACGACCTGGACCGTCAGGGCCATCATTTCATCCTTAGATACACACCCCAGGAAAGCCTGAACATGGTCGCCGGTTCATTCCGCACCCACGGCGTGGGGATCTCAAACAGGACCAATGACGACTATGTGAAATTCCTCATCAACTACAATGTTTTCGATGTGGGCAGGCTCTATGCGGAATACCGGTACGAACAGATCCAGGACAATTTCCGTGATCCCTATATCCGGGTCGAGGAGAAAATGAACGACGCCTATCTCATGCCGGGCATCACGGCTACCCTGGGACGGTACGAACGCGGCCTGTATTTCGACGAGCTCGAATACCGGAATTCACATGTCAACCGGTTGTTCCTCGATTCCACCATCCGCGCCGTTCCCTCGATCACCCTCCAGAACCACATCAAGTTCGAACGGAACGAGCAGGTGGAGGGGGAGATGTACGACGGCACCTATCAGCCCTACGACATCCTCAACACCCTGGCGATGGTCAACAAGATCGTCTGGACGAAGCGGTACGGGAACTTCGTCTTTTCCCCGGGCATCAAGTTCAGGCTGTACAAGAAGGCCCGCTCCGAATCGCTCCAGCCCCTCGATCACTACATGATGCGCATCCCGCTCGTCATGTTCAAATACATCGTTTCCCAGGACACCGACATCTCGCTCGGTCTGCAGGGTGTCTCGGGGCTGCCCCTCGCCTACCACGACTATGTGCAGACCCAGAACGACTACAGCCAGAGGACCTATACGCTCCAGTTGCAGAACCGTACGAATTATTTCGGATATGACATCTGGGCTTCGGTCGGCGGGACCTTCGATCAGCTCATGTATGACGAAGCATACCGGAAATACGAGGAATACAAGACGTCCATGCTGTTCGTCAGGGTGTATCTGGGATGGTGAACGGGCCGTCGATCCGCAGTATGAAGCAGGCGTGGCGGCGATAGACATGAAAAGTTCAAATATTTCTTGCCTGATATTAATGAAAATGTTATATTCCGCTTTTGCATTATCGTTTGTGACAGTTTCAATATGCATAGCATCCTTAACCATCTGAAGGGGGTCGGATCTTTCCGAATGCCGGGTGTAAGAGTAAGAGACGAAGAATCGTTCGAGAAAGCATTGAAGAGATTCAAGAAAGCCTGTGAAAAGGCCGGTATTATCTCCGAAATGAAAAAGCATCAGCATTATGAGAAGCCCAGCGAAAAGAGAAAGCGCAAGCTCAATGCGGCAAAACGCAAGAGAATGAAGCTTGAAAAGATGCTTTCCCGTTGAAAATGGGCATGCTTGGATTATGATCGGGCGGTAGTCGAAGCACATGGCTACCGCCTTCATTTTTATCCGCGGGACATATTGCTTCGGGTGCAGCGGCCGTGATGAACGTCTTCGATTTGTTCGTTTTCATCGTAACCGCCGGTTTCGCCGTTCTCGGCTTCCGGGAGGGGCTCGTCCGCGGTGTGATCAAGCTCGCCGGCTTCGTGGGCCTCGTTGTCATCGTGGCCGTATTCGCCGGGCGGATCGCCGCTCTGGCGGAGCTGGTGGATGTTCTCCCGCCCCATGTCATGGCGCCTCTCATGTTCATCGTTGTGATTCTCAGCGGTTCGATCGTCGTGCATGTCGCCGCTCTCCTTCTGTACAAGCTCGTTCACATGACACCGGCGGGATTCATCGACACCGGTCTGGGATGCGCGCTGGGAATCTTCAAGGCCCTCCTTTTGAGCTCAGTGCTGGCGCTCGCGATATCATTCGCCCCGCCACGGACGTTCTTCGGCGACCAGTACCGGACATCCGTATCCGCTCCGGCGCTCGTTTCCCTGCTCGAGGAAATCATCCCGGTGGCCGGGCGCATGTTCGAACCTCTCTACCGTTCCCTCCCGGCTCCATTGCCGGACGCCGATGAAGAAGAGGAACCACACAATGACGCAAACACATATATCTGACAATGCGCGCGAAACCTTGCAGGCAGGCGCGGACAGCCATGCCCTTGGCGTGCTCGAATTCGACCGCATTCTGGAGATCGGCGCCTCCCTGGCCGAGTCGAGGGAGGGGCGCGACACGTTGATCGGCTCCCGTCCCCGGACCGATGCCGAAGAGGTGCGCGGCATGCTTGCCGAAACGGGCGAGCTCATGGACGCCGTTCGGTTCGACGATCCGCTGCCCGGAACGGGTGTTCTGGACATACGTGAAATATTTTCCAGTCTCCGTGTCGAGGGTTTCATTCTCGAGGCCGAGCACATCGCCGCGGTGGCGGGCAATCTCGAAACGGCGCGGAATGTCAGGGAATATTTCGAGGACAGGAGCGGGAAATATCCCCTCGTCTGGGAACATGCCGGGCGTATCGCTGTCCATGCCGACCTTGAGCGCATGATCAGGCGGGTCGTTACACCGGATTTTTCCATCGCCGACGACGCCAGCCGGGAATTGCAGTCAATTCGCCGTCGCCTGGCCGGGGCCCGCAACTCCCTCCGCGACCTGGTCGAGATCAAGGCCGAGAGGGCCGTGCTACAGGAGCAGTACCGGCGCATCAGCCGCGAACTGCGCGTCACCACCCAGCGCGTCAACCTCTTCGAGAAGGTCAAGATCCCCGAGTGCAAGGAGAACATCCGCGTCATCCAAATCTACCTCTCCGACCAGCAGACCGCCGCGGTCGGACGGTCGAAGATCGCCAAACGGAAAATGGAAAAGGTGGCCTGACCATGATCGTCCCCATGCTCAAAACCATCGTCGTCTGCCGCCAGGAGGACCGCGCCGACGCCCTCGAGGCCCTCCGCGAAATCGGCGTGCTGCATGTCGAAGCAAGCAAGAAGACCGACGCCCAGGACCAGGCGAAGCTGGAACAACGAATCGCCGCCCTCGCCCGCGCGGCCAACATCCTCTCCGAGTTCAAGGGCGGCTCCGCGCGCGGCGACGACCTCTCCCCCCGACAGGCCGCCGACGCCGCCCTCGCCGACATCGACAGCTACCTCGAGGCCGGAAAAAAACTCCAGACCCTCGAGCAGGACCGCGAGAAACTCCTCCCATGGGGCGACTTCCAGTGGGAGACCCTCGACAAGCTGCACCGCCGGGGACTCCACGTCAACCTCTGCCGATGCATCCCCGAAGACCTGCCCAAACTCGACGCCATGGGCACCGTGTTCATCGTCAGCGAAGACCGCAACTACATCCACCTCGCGTTGATCACCGAGAAGGAGATCCCCAAGAACGAACTGCCACTCGCCCAAACCCCGGGCGAACGCCGCTCACTCCGCGAGGTCGAGCAGGAGCGGCGCCCACCCGCGGCGGGCTGCTGGGTCGAG